>NZ_JAAGPK010000081.1:0-234 GCF_017104685.1 Burkholderia sp. Tr-20355
TAAAAAAAAAAAAAAAGAAGATCAATGACGTCGGTGAAGCGATAAAAATAAAATGTGTAGCAAAGTATAGTCAGATGGAGTACATTCATCGCTACAGTCATCAACCACTACTATAGCAGCATATATTAAGCCGTGTCACGCACGCATACGCCAGTCGTCGCGCACACATAACCTCGTTGACACCAGATGACTAGTGATGACATACGATGTCACTATCTACGTGTGCGTATATAA
>NZ_JAAGPK010000007.1:0-271 GCF_017104685.1 Burkholderia sp. Tr-20355
AAAGTAGAACGGTGTGACGCGATGTGAAGGCAGAGGAGAGGGCGAGGTGCGTGTGCACGTGCGCGAGACGAGAGCGAAATGACATGGACAGCTAGAGTGACGGGATGGTGACGTGCGGAGGAACGCACGCATCGCGAAAAATTACCCGTCGAAGTGTCTGTCAAGTATTGAGTCACGGAGTTTCATCATGAATAGCAGAAACAAGTTCTTGATTTTTTTTTTTTTTTTTTTTTAATGATCCGGCGACCCCCGAGCTCTACACTGCCCTTAC
>NZ_JAAGPK010000008.1:0-103874 GCF_017104685.1 Burkholderia sp. Tr-20355
TCCGCAGCGACGCGCGCCAGCCGGCCTGACGCGCGCCGCCGACCGAATCCGACCGAGCCTCATGGATATCCAGATCAACCAACAGACCCTGACGCTGCCCGACGGCGCGACGGTGGCCGACGCGCTCGCCGCGTACGGCGCGCGGCCGCCGTACGCGGTCGCGCTGAACGGCAATTTCGTCGCGCGCACGCAGCATGCGGCGCGCGCGCTCGCGGCGGGCGACAAGCTCGACGTCGTGCACCCCGTCGCGGGCGGCTGAGCGCCGCCGGTTCGTCCCCGCTCTTCCAGGAAAACGACATGACGTCCCTCACCTCCGCCGACGCGCTGACGCTGTACGGCGAAACCTTCGCAAGCCGCGTGCTGCTCGGCACGTCGCGTTATCCGTCGCTGCAGTCGCTGTCCGATTCGATCGACGCGTCGCGTCCCGGGATGGTGACGGTCGCGCTGCGCCGCCAGATGACGGGCGGCACCGCAGAAGCCGGCTTCTTCGACCTGCTCAAGCGCCACGCGGTGCCGCTGCTGCCGAACACGGCCGGCTGCCAGACCGTCGCCGAGGCCGTGACGACCGCGCACATGGCGCGCGAGGTGTTCGGCACCGACTGGATCAAGCTCGAGCTGATCGGCGACGACTACACGCTGCAGCCCGATCCGGTCGGGTTGATCGAGGCCGCCGCGCAACTGGTCAAGGACGGCTTCAAGGTGCTGCCGTACTGCACCGAGGATCTCGTGATCGGCCGGCGCCTGCTCGACGTCGGCTGCGAGGCGCTGATGCCGTGGGGCGCGCCGATCGGCACGGGCAAGGGCATCGTGAACCCGTACGGCCTGCGCGTGCTGCGCGAGCGGCTGCCGGACGTGCCGCTGATCGTCGATGCGGGGCTCGGCGTGCCGTCGCACGCGTGCCAGGTGATGGAGTGGGGCTTCGACGGCGTGCTGCTGAACACGGCCGTGTCGCAGGCCACGCACCCGGAGATCATGGCGCGCGCGTTCGCGCAGGGCGTCGAGGCGGGGCGCGCCGCGTACCTGGCCGGGCCGATGGACGCACGCGAGACCGCGCACGCGAGCACGCCGGTCGTCGGGATGCCGTTCTGGCACCAGGACGGGGGCGGCGCATGAGCGCGCGCTTCGCCGACGCATTCTGGCCGCCGGCCGACGAGCTGGCCGAAGCGGCCGAACGGATTCGCGCCCGCCTCGGCGACTGGCCGGACGGCGCGGCGCCGTGGCGGCTCTGCGTGGCGGCGCCCGACGTGCCGTCCGACGGCGACGTGCTGATCGTGTCCGCCGGCGACCGCATCGCGCAGGCGCGCGCGTCGGCCGCGTCGCGGCCGGCCTCGCCGGAGGCGGTCGCGATCGAATTCGACGAGCAGGGCGCGGTGCTGCATGCGGCGGGCGCGCGTTACGCGCTCGAAGCCGCGCATCCGCTCGCGGACGACTGGATCGCGGCGCTCGCCGCCTTCCTCGATTGCGGTTTCGCGCCGGTCGACGCGCTGGTGCTCGCGCTGGCGTGGCAAGACGGCGACGAGACGCGCGCCGCCGACGCGTGGCCGGTCGATGCCGCGCGGTTTCCGCGTGTCGCCGGGCTGCCGCCCGCGCCGGAGCCGGCATTCGCGCCGTGTCCCGCGCAACTCGGCCTCTATCCGGTCGTGCCGGACGCGGCGTGGGTCGAGCGCGTGCTCGAGGGCGGTGCGCGGACCGTGCAACTGCGCGTGAAAGGCGCGACGCCGGACGCGCTGCGCCGGGAAATCGCGCGTGCGGTCGCGGCGGGGCGTCGTTATCCCGATGCGCGCGTGTTCATCAACGATCACTGGCAGATCGCGGTAGATGAAGGCGCGTACGGCGTTCATCTGGGTCAGGAGGACCTCGAAACGGCCGATCTGGCCGCGATCGCGCGCGCGGGCCTGCGGCTCGGACTTTCGAGCCACGGTTATTACGAGATGTTGCGGGCGTTGCACGCGCGCCCGAGCTACCTCGCGCTCGGCCCCGTCTACGCGACCGCCACGAAGGCCGTCGCCGCGCCGCCCCAGGGCCTCGCGCGGATTGCCCGCTACGCGCGCTTCGCCAGCGCGCGGGCGCCGCTCGTCGCGATCGGCGGGGTGGGGCTCGACACGCTGCCGGCCGTGCTGGCGACGGGCGTCGGCAGCGTCGCGGTGGTCAGCGCGGTCACGGGCGCCGCCGATTATCGGACGGCGCTTATTGCGCTGCAGCAATGTTTTCCCGGACAATTTGACAATCATTGACCGCCGGGCCCGGAACGGCGTCACGACATCATTCCAATGCAGGCCCTATAATTCGGCGTTCTGCGTAAAAGGACTGTCAGCTCCGTGAGCCCCACTCCTACCGAGACCCTGCTGGAACTTCGCGACGTCGACTTTGGCTACGGCGACCGCCTCGTCCTGTCCAACCTGAACCTGCGCTTCGGGCGTGGGCAGGTCGTCGCGGTCATGGGCGGCTCGGGTTGCGGCAAGACCACCGTGCTGCGCCTGATCGGCGGCCTCGTGCGCGCGCGCCGCGGCCAGGTGCTGTTCGACGGCGCCGACGTCGGCGCGCAAACGCGCGACGGCCTGTACGCGCTGCGCCGCAAGATGGGCATGCTGTTCCAGTTCGGCGCGTTGTTTACCGACATGTCGGTGTTCGAGAACGTCGCGTTCGCGCTGCGCGAGCATACCGACCTGCCCGAAGACCTGATCCGCGACCTCGTGCTGATGAAGCTCAACGCGGTCGGCCTGCGCGGCGCGCGCGACCTGATGCCGTCCGAGGTGTCGGGCGGGATGGCGCGCCGGATCGCGCTCGCCCGTGCGATCGCGCTCGATCCGCAGCTCATCATGTACGACGAGCCGTTCGCCGGCCTCGACCCGATCTCGCTCGGCATCACCGCGAACCTGATCCGCACGCTGAACCAGGCGCTCGGCGCGACCTCGATCCTCGTCACGCACGACGTGCCGGAATCGTTCGCGATCGCCGACTACGTGTACTTTCTGGCCAACGGCGGCGTGCTCGCGCAGGGCACGCCCGACGAGCTGCGCGCGTCGACCGATCCGAGCGTGCGGCAGTTCATCGACGGCGCGCCGGACGGCCCGTTCAAATTTCATTACACGAGCCCGCCGCTTGCAGCGGATTTCGGGCTCGGCGGAGGGCGCGCATGATCAGCGCGATCGGACGTTACGTCATCGGCGGCCTCGAGCGCGCGGGCTACGGCACGCGGCTGTTCGTACGCCTCGTGCTGCAATTCTTCCCGCTGCTGCGCCGGCCGCGGCTGGTCACGAAGCAGATCCACTTCCTCGGCAACTATTCGTTCGTGATCATTGCCGTGTCGGGGCTGTTCGTCGGCTTCGTGCTCGGCCTGCAGGGCTATTACACGCTGAACCGCTACGGGTCCGAGCAGGCGCTCGGCCTGCTGGTCGCGCTGTCGCTCGTGCGCGAGCTCGGCCCGGTTGTCACCGCGCTGCTGTTCGCGGGCCGCGCGGGCACGTCGCTCACGGCCGAGATCGGCCTGATGAAGGCCGGCGAGCAGCTCACCGCGCTCGAAATGATGGCGGTGGACCCGATCAAGACGGTGATCGCGCCGCGCATGTGGGCGGGCATCATCGCGATGCCGCTGCTCGCGGCGATCTTCAACGCGGTCGGCGTGCTTGGCGGCTACTTCGTCGGCGTCGTGCTGATCGGCGTCGATCCGGGCGCGTTCTGGTCGCAGATGCAGGGCGGGGTCCAAGTCTGGGCCGACGTCGGCAACGGCGTGCTGAAGAGCATCGTGTTCGGGTTCGCCGTGACCTTCATTGCGCTGTATCAGGGGTATGAAGCGAAGCCCACGCCCGAAGGCGTGTCGCGCGCGACCACCAAGACGGTCGTGTTCGCGTCGCTCGCCGTACTCGGCCTCGATTTCCTGCTGACCGCGCTGATGTTCAGCTAAGCCTCAGCCAAGCCAAATTTTGGGATGACGATGAAAAAGACTGCTCTCGACTTCTGGGTCGGCCTGTTCGTGGTGGTGGGCTTCCTTGCGGTGCTGTTCCTGGCGCTGAAGGTCGGCAACATGAGCTCGCTGTCGTTTCAGCCGACCTACTCGGTCCGGATGAAATTCGACAATATCGGCGGGCTGAAGCCGCGCGCGGCCGTGAAGAGTGCCGGCGTCGTGGTCGGCCGCGTGAAGTCGATCGGCTTCGACACGAACACGTACCAGGCGCTGGTGACGATCGACATCGACGGCCAGTACCCGTTCCCGAAGGATTCGTCGGCGAAGATCCTGACGTCGGGCCTGCTCGGCGAGCAATACATCGGCCTCGATCCGGGCGGCGACACGGAAATGCTGAAGTCGGGCGATACGATCTCGATGACGCAGTCGGCGATCGTGCTCGAGAACCTGATCGGCCAGTTCCTGTACAGCAAGGCCGCCGATGCGGGCGGTGCGAAGCCGGCAGCCGGCGCGCCGGCTGCGCCGGCTCCGGTGGCGGTGCCGGCGTCGGCGGTGTCCGCCGCGTCCGGTTCGGCGGCCCAATAACCACACGAGAGAATAGAAGAGGGTAATGACCATGCAGACGATCCGCATCAGGCACGCCGCGCTGGCGATAGCGGCAGCCGCCGCGTTGAGCGGCTGCGCGACCGTGCAGACGCCGACCAAGGGCGATCCGCTCGAAGGCTTCAACCGGACGATGTACAAGTTCAACGACACGGTCGACACCTACGCGCTGAAACCGGTCGCGAAGGGCTACCAGTACGTGGTGCCGCAGCCGGTGCGCGACAGCGTGACGAACTTCTTCTCGAACATCGGCGACGTCTACATCGCGGCGAACAACATCGTGCAGCTGCGGATCGCGGACGGCGTCGGCGACATCATGCGCGTCGTGATCAACACGGTGTTCGGCGTCGGCGGCCTGTTCGACGTCGCGACGATCGCGAAGCTGCCGAAGCACACGGCCGATTTCGGGATCACGATGGGCCGCTACGGCATGCCGTCGGGCCCGTACCTCGTGCTGCCGCTGCTCGGCCCGAGCACGCTGCGCGACACGGCCGGCCTCGGCGTCGACTACGTCGGCAATCCGCTTACCTACGTGAAGCCGGACGGCCTGAGCTGGGGCCTGTTCGGCGTTAACCTCGTCAACACGCGTGCGAACCTGCTCGGCGCGGGCGACGTGCTGGATGCCGCGGCGCTCGACAAGTATTCGTTCGTGCGCAACGCGTACCTGCAGCGCCGCCAGATGCTGATCAGCAACGCGCGCGGCGAGGCCGCCGCGACGTCGAGCAACGACGCGCTGCCGAAGTACGATCTGCCGGACGACGGCGCGGCACCGGCGGCGGCCGGTACGGCGGGCGCGGCAGCGGTGAGCGGCGCGACCGACAAGGCTTCGGTCGGAAGAAACGCGTACCTGCAGCGCCGCCAGATTCTGAGAAGCAACGCGCGCGGCGGGGCCGCCGCGCCGTCGAGAAACGACGCGCTGCCGAAGTACGATCGGCCGGACGACGGCGCGGCACCGGCGGCGGCCGGTACGGCGGGCGCGGCAGCGGTGAGCGGCGCGACCGCGCCGGCGGGGGCATCGGGCGCGGCGGTTGCCACGCCGGCCTCGGGCACGGCCGAAGGACCGAATCCGGCCAGCGAAACGAACGTGCCGGCGATGCAGGTGGCGCCGCCGTCGCCGGGCGGGTTCCGTTTCCCGAGCATCCGGCTGCACTGACGGATTTACATTCGTTACAGCCGGAAACGATTCAGTCGGTAGCGTGCGCGAACTTGCGCGTAAGCTACCTGCTCCAACCTTCGCATCGACTCATTCATGCAGGTCACTATGATGAAAAAACTGTTCCTGATCCCCGTATTCGCGGCGCTGTTCTCGTTCGGCAGCGCGGCTCACGCGCAAGTCGACCAGTCGAACCCGCAGTCGCTGATCAAGACGGCGACGCAGCAGGTGCTCGACGAAGTCAAGCAGCAGACGATCAAGCAGGGCGATACCAACCGCATCATCTCGATCGTCAACAAGGACATCCTGCCGTACACCGATTTCCGCCGCACCACGCAGCTCGCGATGGGCCGCAACTGGCGCACGGCAACGGCCGAGCAGCAGCAGCAGGTTCAGGAGCAGTTCAAGCTGCTGCTGATCCGCACGTACTCGGGCGCGCTGGCGCAGCTGAAGCCGGACCAGCAGATCCAGTACCCGCCGTTCCGCGCCGATCCGGCCGATACCGATGTCGTGGTCAAGACGGTCGCGATGAACAACGGCCAGCCGGTCCAGATCGATTACCGCCTGTACAAGTCGGCGAACGGCTGGAAGGTGTATGACCTGAACGTGCTCGGCGCGTGGCTGATCCAGACGTACCAGCAGCAGTTCAACGAAAAGATCCAGCAAAGCGGCGTGGACGGCCTGATCCAGTTCCTGACGCAGCGCAACCAGCAACTTGCCGCCGGCAAGCAAGCGTCGTGAGCGGCTTCGAAGCCGGCTCCTCACTGACCGTCGCGAGCGCGAAGTCCGCGCTCGCGGACGGTCTTGCGCGCATCGGCGCGGGCGCCACCGCCGTCGATTGCGCGGCGCTGACGCAGTTCGACTCGTCCGCGCTCGCCGTGCTGCTCGCATGGCAACGTGCCGCCATGTCGCGCGGCGCGACCCTCGACATCCTCAATCTCCCGCCGAAGCTCGCCAGCCTCGCGCGCGCCTACGGCGTCGACGCGCTCATCGACGGCACCGGGCGACATTGACCCTGTCCGACCGGAGCCTGCCGCGCCAGCCGGCGCGCGCACGCGTCAGGCCGCGCGCCTCCGGCGCCGGCTCCCCCAGCCGGTTTGCCCTATAATCAAGCGTTTTGCGGGGCAGCCAATCGGCGTCCGGCCCCCATTTTCTTTCGCAGCAAGCACAGAATAGGCGTCGCGGCCCTGGCGTCGCGCACAGTCATGTCAGCCATAGAAATCCGTCACGTCAAGAAGCGCTACAAGTCGCTTCAGGCGCTCAAGGGCGTCAGCCTGTCGGTCGAGGAAGGCGAGTTTTTCGGTCTGCTCGGCCCCAACGGCGCAGGCAAGACCACGCTCATCAGTATCCTCGCCGGGCTCGCCCGGGCCGACGAAGGCAGTATCTCGGTGCGCGGCCACGACGTCGTCAAGGACTTCCGCGGTGCGCGCCGCGCGCTGGGTGTCGTCCCGCAGGAACTCGTCTTCGACCCGTTCTTCACCGTCCGCGAGACGCTGCGGATCCAGTCCGGCTATTTCGGGCTGCGCCGCAACGACGACTGGATCGACGAAGTGATGGCCAATCTCGACCTCACCGAGAAGGCCGACGCGAACATGCGCGCGCTGTCGGGCGGGATGAAGCGCCGCGTGCTCGTCGCGCAGGCGCTCGTGCACCGGCCGCCCGTGATCGTGCTCGACGAGCCGACCGCCGGCGTCGACGTCGAATTGCGCCAGACGCTGTGGAAATTCATCTCGCGCCTGAACCGCGAGGGTCACACGATCGTGCTGACCACCCATTACCTCGAGGAAGCCGAGTCGCTGTGCGACCGCATCGCGATGCTGCGCCGTGGCGAGGTGGTCGCGCTCGACCGCACCGACGCGCTGCTGCGCCGCTTCGCGGGGCTGCAGCTCTATCTGCGGCTCGCGACGGGCGCGCTGCCGGCCGAGCTGCGCGGGCTGGAGACCGACCCCGCCGCGCGCGCGCCGGGCGAGCACCTGCTGCGTCTCACGAGCTACGACGATGTCGAACGCATTCTCGCGCAATGCCGCGCGGCAGGCTGCACGTTCGACGAGATCGAGGTCCGCAAGGCCGACCTCGAGGATGTGTTCGTCCAGGTGATGAACGGGGCCGAGGTGATCGAGGGTCTGGCATGAATCAACAATCCCCGCGCGAACTGCGTTCCCTGCCGGCCGAAGGGACGCTGGGCACGGCCCGGCGCGTGCCGGGCAGCGGCTTCCGGACGCTGTTCTACAAGGAACTGCTGCGTTTCTGGAAAGTGTCGTTCCAGACGGTGCTCGCGCCGATCGTCACGGCGCTGCTGTACCTGACGATCTTCGGTCATGCGCTGTCGGGCCGCGTCGAGGTCTATCCGGGCGTCGAGTACGTGAGCTTTCTCGTGCCGGGCCTCGTGATGATGAGCGTGTTGCAGAACGCGTTCGCGAACAGCTCGTCGTCGCTGATCCAGTCGAAGATCACCGGCAACCTCGTGTTCATGCTGCTGCCGCCGCTGTCGTACGGCGACATCTTCGGCGCGTACGTGCTCGCGTCGGTCGTGCGCGGGCTCGCGGTCGGCACCGGCGTGTTCGTCGTGACGATCTGGTTTATCCCGATGCATTTCGCGGCGCCGCTGTTCATCATTGCGTTCGCGCTGCTCGGCTCGGCGATCCTCGGCACGCTCGGCCTGATCGCCGGGATCTGGGCCGAGAAGTTCGACCAGCTCGCCGCGTTCCAGAACTTCCTGATCATGCCGCTGACGTTCCTGTCGGGCGTGTTCTATTCGACGCACTCGCTGCCGCCCGTGTGGCGCGAGATCTCGCGTCTCAATCCGTTTTTCTACATGATCGACGGCTTTCGTTTCGGGTTCTTCGGCGCGTCCGACATCAACCCGTTCGCGAGCCTCGCGATCGTTACCGGTTTCTTCGTGCTGCTCGCGCTGATCGCGATGCGGCTGCTCGCGACCGGCTACAAACTGCGTCATTGATATCGACAGGCTGCGGCCGCCTCCCGGGGCGCCGCCGCCGACAGGAGCCTTACACCATGTTGCCGACTCCCGAACAGGTCAAGCAATACATCGCCGGCGGTCTCGCCTGCACGCATCTGGAAGTCGAAGGCGACGGCCAGCATTTCTTCGCGACGATCGTGTCGGCGGCCTTCGAGGGCAAGCGGCCGATCCAGCGGCACCAGCTCGTCTATGCGGCGCTCGGCGATCGCATGAAGCAGGAAATCCACGCGCTCAGCATGAAGACGCTGACGCCCGCCGAATGGCAGAACGCATAACCGGAAATCACTGAGTGCAAGTCACCGTCAACGAGCGCGACGCCGTCAAGAGCGTCGCCACGGCACACCCGGCCGCCAACGGGGAATCGCAGGGACAGGGGATGGACAAGCTCGTGATCGAAGGCGGTAACCGTCTGTCCGGCGAGATCGTCGTGTCGGGCGCGAAGAACGCCGCACTGCCGATCCTGTGCGCGGGGCTGCTCACCGCCGATCCGGTCGATCTCGACAACGTGCCGAACCTGAAGGACGTGCGCACCACGCTGAAGGTGCTGAACCAGATGGGCGTGAAGAGCGAGACCGACGGCTGCCGCGTGCAGCTCGACGCGTCGCGCGTCGACAACCTCGTCGCGCCGTACGAGCTCGTGAAGACGATGCGCGCGTCGATCCTCGTGCTCGGCCCGCTGCTCGCGCGCTTCGGCGAGGCGAAGGTGTCGCTGCCGGGGGGCTGCGCGATCGGCGCGCGTCCGGTCGACCAGCACATCAAGGGGCTGCAGGCGATGGGCGCCGAGATCAGCATCGAGCACGGCTTCATCGAAGCGCGCGCGAAGCGCCTGAAGGGCGCGCGCATCGTGACCGACATGATCACGGTGACGGGCACGGAAAACCTGCTGATGGCCGCGACGCTGGCAGACGGCGAGACGGTGATCGAAAACGCCGCGCGCGAGCCGGAAGTGAGCGATCTCGCCCACCTGCTGGTCGCGATGGGCGCGAAGATCGACGGTATCGGCACCGATCGCCTCGTGATCCAGGGCGTCGAGCGGCTGCACGGCGCGCGCCATTCGGTGATCCCCGACCGCATCGAGGCCGGCACGTTCCTGTGCGCGGTCGCGGCGGCCGGCGGCGACGTGATGCTGACGGGCGTGCGCCCGCACATTCTCGACGCGGTGATCGACAAGCTGCGCGAAGCCGGCGTGTCGATCGAGGAAGGCGACAGCTGGCTGCGCGTGAAGATGGACCGCCGCCCGTCGGCCGTGACGATCCGCACGTCGGAATACCCGGCGTTCCCGACCGACATGCAGGCGCAGTTCATGGCCCTCAATACGGTCGCGACGGGCACCGCGCAGGTCGTCGAAACCATTTTCGAGAACCGCTTCATGCACGTGCAGGAGCTGAACCGGCTCGGCGCGAACATCACGATCGACGGCAATACCGCGCTCGTGACGGGCGTCGAGAAGCTGTCCGGCGCGAACGTGATGGCGACCGACCTGCGTGCGTCGGCGAGCCTCGTGATCGCCGGGCTGCGCGCCGACGGGGAAACGCTCGTCGACCGGATCTATCACCTGGACCGCGGCTACGACCGCATGGAAGCCAAACTGACCGCCGTCGGCGCGAACGTGCGCCGCCTTTCCGGGAGCCAAGCATGACCGCGCCGCTGACCCTCGCCCTGTCGAAGGGCCGGATTTTCGAGGAAACCCTGCCGTTGCTCGCCGCGGCCGGCGTGCAGGTGACCGAGGATCCGGAAACGTCGCGCAAGCTGATCCTGCCGACGACGAACCCGGACCTGCGCGTGATCATCGTGCGCGCGAGCGACGTGCCGACCTACGTCGAATACGGCGCGGCCGATTTCGGCGTGGCCGGCAAGGACGTGCTGGTCGAGCACGGCGGCTCGGGCCTGTACCAGCCGATCGATCTGAACATCGCGCGCTGCCGGATGTCGGTGGCGGTGTCGGCCGGCTTCGATTACGCGAGCGCCGTGCGCCAGGGCGCACGCCTGCGCGTCGCGACGAAGTACGTCGAAACGGCGCGCGAACACTTCGCCGCGAAGGGCGTGCACGTCGACCTGATCAAGCTGTACGGCTCGATGGAGCTCGCGCCGCTGGTCGGGCTGGCCGACGCGATCGTCGACCTCGTCAGCTCGGGCGGCACGCTGAAGGCGAACAATCTGGTCGAGGTCGAGGAGATCATGGCGATCTCGTCGCGCCTCGTCGTGAACCAGGCCGCGCTGAAGTTGAAGCGCGCGGCGCTCAAGCCGATCCTCGACGCGTTCGAACGCGCGTCGCAGAATGGCGGTTGAGCGCATCACCGTAACGGAACTCCCATGTCCATCACCATCCGCAAGCTCGATTCGACGAACGAAGGCTTCGGCGCCGCGCTGCGCGCGTTGCTCGCGTTCGAGGCAAGCGAAGACGAAGCGATCGAGCAATCGGTCGCGAAGATCCTCGCCGACGTGAAGTCGCGCGGCGACGCCGCGGTGCTCGAGTACACGAACCGCTTCGACCGGCTGAGCGCGAACAGCGTCGCCGCGCTCGAACTGCCGCAGGACGCGCTGCAGACGGCGCTCGACGGTCTCGCGCCGAAGGCGCGCGCGGCGCTGGAAGCGGCCGCGGCGCGTGTGCGCGCGTACCACGAGAAGCAGAAGATCGAGTGCGGCACGCATAGCTGGCAGTACACGGAAAGCGACGGCACGGTGCTCGGCCAGAAGGTCACGCCGCTCGACCGCGTCGGCCTGTACGTGCCGGGCGGCAAGGCCGCGTATCCGTCGTCGGTGCTGATGAACGCGATTCCCGCGCGCGTCGCGGGCGTCGGCGAGATCGTGATGGTCGTGCCGACGCCGGACGGCGTGAAGAACGACCTCGTGCTCGCCGCGGCGCTGCTCGGCGGCGTCGACCGCGTGTTCACGATCGGCGGCGCGCAGGCGGTCGGCGCGCTCGCGTACGGCACGGCGACGGTGCCGGCCGTCGACAAGATCTGCGGCCCCGGCAATGCGTACGTCGCGTCGGCGAAGCGCCGCGTGTTCGGCACGGTCGGTATCGACATGATCGCCGGGCCGTCGGAAATCCTCGTGCTGTGCGACGGCACGACCGATCCGAACTGGGTCGCGATGGACCTGTTCTCGCAGGCCGAGCACGACGAGCTCGCGCAGTCGATCCTGCTGTGCCCGGACGGCGCGTTCCTCGACCGTGTCGAGAAGGCGATCGACGAGCTGCTGCCGTCGATGCCGCGCCGGGACGTGATCCGCGCATCGCTCGAAGGGCGCGGCGCGCTGATCAAGGTGCGCGACATGGCCGAAGCGTGCCGGATCGCGAACGACATCGCGCCCGAGCACCTCGAAATCTCGGCACTGGAACCGCAACAATGGGGCCAGCAGATCCGCCACGCAGGCGCGATCTTCCTCGGCCGCTACACGAGCGAAAGCCTCGGCGACTACTGCGCGGGGCCGAACCACGTGCTGCCGACGTCGCGCACCGCGCGTTTCTCGTCGCCGCTCGGCGTGTACGACTTCATCAAGCGTTCGAGCCTGATCGAGGTCAGCGCGGAAGGCGCGCAGACCCTCGGCGAGATCGCCTCCGAGCTCGCGTACGGCGAAGGGCTGCAGGCGCACGCGAAGAGCGCCGAGTTCCGGATGAAGGGCTGACCACGCACCACGCGGGGCCGAGCCGGGGCGGGCGCCGATGCGCCGGCGCCGGCCGCACCGCGGAGCGCGGCTGGAGACCAGTGCAGGGCGGCAGCCGCCGCCTTGCCGACCATTTGATGCCGGCGCGACGCACGCCGGCTTGAGACCATGACGACGCCACAAGACATCATCCGCCGCGACGTGCTCGCGATGACGAGCTATCCGGTGCCCGACGCGAGCGGGTTCGTGAAGCTCGACGCGATGGAGAACCCGTATCCGCTGCCCGAACCGCTGGCGGCGGCGCTCGGCGAGCGTCTCGCGCAGGTCGCGCTGAACCGCTACCCGGCGCCGCGCCCGGCCGCGCTGCTCGACAAGCTGCGCCACGCGATGGGCGTGCCGGCCGGTTGCGACGTGCTGCTCGGCAACGGTTCCGACGAAATCATCAGCATGATCTCGGTCGCGTGCGCGCAGCCGGGCGCGAAGGTGCTCGCGCCGGTGCCGGGTTTCGTGATGTACGAGCTGTCGGCGAAGCTCGCGCAGCTCGAATTCGTCGGCGTGCCGCTGCAGGCCGACCTGACGCTCGACGTCGACGCGATGCTCGCGGCGATCGCCGGGCACCGGCCCGCGATCGTCTATCTCGCGTACCCGAACAACCCGACCGGCACGCTGTACGACGATGCCGACGTCGAACGGATCATTGCCGCCGCGCGGCACAGCCTGATCGTGATCGACGAGGCGTACCAGCCGTTCGCCGAGCGTTCGTGGCTGCCGCGCGCCGCCGAATTCGACAACGTCGTCGTGATGCGCACGGTGTCGAAGCTCGGTCTCGCGGGCATCCGCCTCGGCTATCTCGTCGGGCGGCACGCGTGGCTGACCGAATTCGACAAGGTGCGCCCGCCGTACAACATCAACGTGCTGACCCAGGCGACCGCCGATTTCCTGCTCGACCACCTCGACGTGCTCGATGCGCAGGCGGCCGAACTGCGCGCGGAACGCACGCGTCTCGCGCAGGCCGTGGCCGCGCTGCCGGGCACGACGGTGTTCCCGAGCGCCGGCAATTTCCTGCTGGTGCGCGTGCCTGACGCGGCCGCCGTGTTCGATGCGCTGCTCACCGAACGGGTGCTGGTCAAAAACGTGAGTAAAATGCATCCATTGCTGGCCGAATGCGTGCGGCTGACCGTCGGTTCTCCCGACGAAAACGCCCGCCTGCTGGCCGCCTTGAAACTCGCGCTGCCCGGTTGAGCCCAGGGCGCGGCGGCGCGCGACGATCAATCCCCATTTACCTCAGACTCAATCAAGGAATTGCCATGCGTGTGGCGGAAGTCGTTCGCAATACCAGCGAAACGCAGATCCGTGTGAAGCTCGATCTCGACGGCACCGGCCAGCAGAAGCTGGCCACCGGCGTGCCGTTTCTCGACCATATGCTCGACCAGATCGCGCGGCATGGGCTGGTCGATCTCGAGGTCGAAGCGCATGGCGACACGCATATCGACGACCACCACACGGTCGAGGATGTCGGCATCACGCTCGGTCAGGCCGTCGCGAAGGCGATCGGCGACCGGAAGGGCATCCGCCGCTACGGCCATTCGTACGTGCCGCTCGACGAGGCGCTGTCGCGCGTCGTGATCGACTTCTCCGGCCGGCCGGGCCTCGAATTCCACGTGCCGTTCACGCGTGCGCGGATCGGCACGTTCGACGTCGACCTGTCGATCGAGTTCTTCCGCGGTTTCGTGAACCACGCGGGCGTCACGCTGCACATCGACAACCTGCGCGGGATCAACGCGCACCATCAGCTCGAGACGGTGTTCAAGGCCTTCGGCCGTGCGCTGCGCGCGGCGGTGGAGCTCGACGAGCGTGCGGCGGGGCAGATTCCGTCGACGAAAGGCAGCCTCTGATCGTCCGGATGGGCGGACGCTAAGGACAACCTCACGGCTTCGGCGCGCGGCGCCGGCTTGCGATGGATCTGCTCAAATCGTTCATTTCGCTGCTGGCGCTGATCAACCCGGTCGGCGCGGTGCCGTTCTTCCTGAGCCTGACGGCGCAGCAGACGGACGGCGAGCGGCGTCGCACGATCCGGATCGCATCGGTGTCGGTATTCTGCGTGATGACGGTGACCGCGCTGCTCGGGCAGCAGATCATCAACTTCTTCGGCATTTCGGTCGGGTCGCTCGAAGTGGGCGGCGGGATCATCATGCTGCTGATGGCGATCAACATGCTGAACGCGCAGATCGGCAACACGCGATCGACGCCGGAAGAGCGCCACGAAGCCGAGCTGAAGGACAACATCGCGGTCGTGCCGCTGGCGATTCCGCTGCTCACGGGCCCCGGCTCGATCAGCACGGTGATCATCTATGCGGCGAACGCGCATCACTGGTATGAACAGGCCGGGCTGGTCGCGATCGGCGCGGTCCTGGCTTTTCTGTGTTTCGTCGCGATGCGGCTCGCCGAGCCGATCGCGAACTGGATCGGCCGCACGGGCATCAACATCGCCACGCGGCTGATGGGTCTGATGCTGTCGGCGCTGGCGGTGGAATTCATCGTCAATGGACTGAGGGCGCTACTGCCTGCACTGAGATGAAAACTTCGATTGCGATTGTGGATTATGGGATGGGCAACCTGCGCTCGGTCGCGCAGGCGCTCAAGAAGGCCGAACCGGCCGCCGACGTGGCGATCGTCGACACGCCGGCCGCGATTCGCGCGGCCGACCGCGTCGTGCTGCCCGGCCAGGGCGCGATGCCCGACTGCATGCGCTGCCTCGGCGAATCGGGCCTGCAGGAGGCCGTGATCGAGGCGTCGCGCACGAAGCCGCTGCTCGGCGTGTGCGTCGGCGAGCAGATGTTGTTCGACTGGAGCGCGGAAGGCGACACGAAGGGCCTCGGCCTGTTGCCCGGCAAGGTCGTGCGCTTCGAGCTCGACGGCCGCGTGCAGGACGACGGCTCGCGCTTCAAGGTGCCGCAGATGGGCTGGAACCGCGTGCGCCAGTCGCAGCCGCACCCGCTGTGGGACGGCGTGCCCGACGACGCGTATTTCTACTTCGTGCACAGCTACTACGTGACGCCGGACAACCCGGCACATACGGTCGGCGAAACGGCATATGGTGCGCCGTTTACGTCCGCGGTCGCGCGGGACAACCTCTTCGCGACCCAATTCCACCCGGAGAAAAGCGCGGAGGTCGGGTTGCGTCTGTACCGCAACTTCGTACACTGGAAACCGTGAACGTGGTGCGCGAACCACAGTCGACGGGCCGCGGAGGCCCGTCTTGCGGGGCTCGCGCGCCTAGGCGCCGAAAGAGTTGTACTAAACTAGCGAGACGGCGCGGTACCGGATTGGCCGGTACGCGCCGGATTCTTTTCTTCTTCCACGACGACACCCGATTGCTATGTTGCTGATTCCGGCCATCGATCTAAAAGACGGTCAGTGTGTGCGCCTCAAACAGGGCGACATGGACCAGGCCACGATTTTTTCCGAGGACCCGGCGGCGATGGCCCGCAAGTGGGTCGATCTCGGCGCCCGGCGGCTCCATCTGGTCGACCTGAACGGCGCATTCGCCGGCAAGCCGAAGAATCTCGAGGCGATCGAAGCGATCCTCGACGAAGTCGGCGATGAAATCCCCGTCCAGCTCGGCGGCGGCATCCGCAGCCTCGAGACGATCGAGAAGTATCTCGACGCGGGCCTGTCCTACGTGATCATCGGCACGGCGGCCGTGAAGAACCCGGGCTTCCTGCAGGACGCGTGCACCGCGTTCTCCGGCAGCATCATCGTCGGGCTCGACGCGAAGGACGGCAAGGTCGCGACCGACGGCTGGAGCAAGCTGACCGGCCACGAAGTGGTCGATCTCGCGAAGAAGTTCGAGGACTACGGCGTCGAATCGATCGTCTATACCGACATCGGGCGCGACGGAATGCTGCAGGGCATCAACATCGAGGCGACCGTGAAGCTCGCGCAGGCGGTCGGCATTCCGGTGATCGCCAGCGGCGGCCTGTCGAACCTCACGGACATCGAGAACCTGTGCGAAGTGGAAGAGCACGGCGTCGAAGGCGTGATCTGCGGCCGCGCGATCTACTCCGGCGATCTCGATTTCGCGGCCGCGCAAAGGCGCGCGGACGAACTGAACGGCGAACTCGACAACGCGTAACGCGGTTTCCCGTTTGCCGGGGCCGCCCGCAGGCGGCCCCGACCGGAAGTCTCGTGCGAGGCTTCCGCAACCGGCCGTCCCAGCGCGGCATTTGGCGCAACATCATGGCTCTAGCTAAACGCATCATCCCCTGCCTGGACGTGACTGCCGGGCGTGTCGTCAAGGGCGTCAACTTCGTCGAGCTGCGCGATGCCGGCGATCCCGTCGAAATCGCCCGCCGCTACGACGACCAGGGCGCCGACGAACTGACGTTCCTCGACATCACCGCGACGTCCGACCAGCGCGACCTGATCCTGCCGATCATCGAAGCCGTCGCGTCGCAGGTCTTCATTCCGCTGACCGTCGGCGGCGGCGTGCGCGCGGTCGAGGACGTGCGGCGTCTGCTGAACGCGGGCGCGGACAAGGTCAGCATGAATTCGTCGGCGGTCGCGAACCCGCAGCTCGTGCGCGATGCGGCCGACAAGTACGGCTCGCAGTGCATCGTCGTCGCGATCGACGCGAAGCGCGTGTCGGCCGACGGCGAGACGCCGCGCTGGGAAGTCTTCACGCACGGCGGCCGCAAGAACACGGGCCTAGACGCGATCGAATGGGCGCGCAAGATGGCCGAGCTCGGCGCGGGCGAGATCCTGCTCACGAGCATGGACCGCGACGGCACCAAGTCGGGCTTCGACCTCGCGCTCACGCGCGGCGTGTCGGACGCGGTGCCGGTGCCGGTGATCGCATCGGGCGGCGTCGGTTCGCTGCAGCATCTGGCAGACGGCATCAAGGACGGCCGCGCCGACGCGGTGCTGGCCGCGAGCATCTTCCACTACGGCGAGCACACGGTCGGCGAGGCGAAGCGCTTCATGGCCGACCAGGGCATCCCGGTGAGGCTGTAATGAATACGGAAACGAAATCCCTGCCCGCGTGGCTCGACAAGGTCCGCTGGGACGACAACGGCCTCGTGCCGGTGATCGCGCAGGAAGCAGCGACGAACGACGTGCTGATGTTCGCGTGGATGAACCGCGAGGCACTGGCGAAGACGATCGAGACGCAGCGCGCGGTCTACTATTCGCGCTCGCGCAAGCGGTTGTGGTTCAAGGGCGAGGAGTCGGGCCACGTGCAGCACGTGCACGAGGTGCGGCTCGACTGCGACGAGGACGTCGTGCTGCTGAAGGTCGAGCAGGTGTCGGGCATCGCGTGCCATACCGGCCGGCATTCGTGCTTTTTCCAGAAATTCGAGGGCACCGTCGACCACGGCGACTGGGTCGCGGTCGAACCGGTGCTGAAAGATCCCGAACACATCTACAAATGACGCAATCGACCGAAGACACGCTGCTGCGCCTCGCGGCCGTGATCGATAGCCGCAAGGGCGGCGACCCCGATCAATCGTACGTATCGCGCCTGTTCCACAAGGGCGACGACGCGGTGCTGAAGAAGATCGGCGAAGAGGCGACGGAAGTCGTGCTGGCCGCAAAGGACGTGCGCCAGGGCGGCGCGCCGAGCGCGCTCGTCGGCGAGGTGGCCGACCTGTGGTTCCACTGCCTCGTGATGCTGTCGCACTTCGAGCTGAGCCCGGCCGACGTGATCGCCGAACTCGAGCGCCGCGAAGGGCTGTCGGGCATCGAGGAAAAGGCGCTGCGCAAGCGCCGCGAGCGCGAGGAAAACGGCGGCTGATGCGCATCGTCCCGCCGCGGTGGCAGCAGTGCGGTAAGCTGTAAGAATTGTCATCTTACGGGGGTAGCATCATGAACGATACGTCGAACCAGTTTCCGACGCCCGCGGTGCCGGGGGCGGCGGATGCCGAGCGCCTGAACGGGCTGCGCACGCTGACTCACGTGCTCTACGGTCTTTATGCATTTCACTGGCTGACGGGCGGCGTCACGGGCATCATCGCGATCATCATCAACTACGTGAAGCGCGGGGACGTGGCCGGCACGCCGTATGCCGACCATTTCGAGTGGCAGATCCGCACGTTCTGGCGCGCGCTGATCGCGTACGTCATCGGGTTCGCGCTGGCATTCGTCGTGGTCGGATTCGCAGTGATGTTTGTCACGTGGATTTGGACGCTGTACCGTATCATCAAGGGTTGGCTGTACCTGAACGACAACAAGACGCTCGATCCGCAGGCGTGGTTCTGACCGGCGCGCGGGCGTTTCGCAGGAGCAACATGAGTCACGATCCGAATTGCCTGTTCTGCAAGATCGCGGCAGGCGAGATCCCGAGCACGAAGGTGCACGAGGACGACGAATTCGTCGCGTTCCGCGACATCCGCCCGGCGGCCGAGACGCACGTGCTCGTGATTCCGCGCCGGCACCTGCCGACGCTGTCGGCGGCGAGCGCGGACGATGCGCCGATGCTCGGCCGGCTGATGCTGCTCGTCGCGCGCCTTGCCGACCAGCTCGGCGTCGCGTACACGGGCGGCGAGACCGGTTTTCGCACGGTGATCAATACGGGCCCGGGCGGCGGGCAGGAGGTCTACCACCTGCACGCGCATATCCTGGCCGGTCCGCGCCCCTGGCAGCGGATGGGTTGACGGCGCGGGGCGTTTCCCCGCATCGATAGTCGAAGCCGGCGCGTCGCCGGCGATTTGCGCCGCCCGGCGGCGTGGTTGAGGAGAGGTTTCATCATGGGTGGATTGAGCATTTGGCACTGGCTGATCGTGCTGCTGATCGTCGCGCTGGTTTTCGGTACGAAGAAGCTGCGCAACATCGGCAACGATCTCGGCAGCGCCGTGAAGGGTTTCAAGGACGGCATGAAGGAAGGCGAAACGCCGGCCGACGCGCAGCAGCTGCCGCGCTCCGGCTCGGTCGACGTCAACGCGAAGGAAACGACGCGTTCCGATTCGAACAAGGCGTAACGCCGGCCCGCTGACAGGCATTCGCGATGCTGGATCTCGGTCTTTCGAAGATGGCGCTGATCGGCGTCGTCGCGCTCGTGGTGCTCGGCCCCGAGCGCCTGCCGCGCGTCGCGCGTACGGCAGGCGCGCTGTTCGGTCGTGCGCAGCGGTACATCAACGACGTGAAGGCCGAGGTCTCGCGCGAAATCGAACTCGACGCGTTGCGGACGATGAAGACCGATTTCGAATCGGCCGCGCGCAATGTCGAGACGACGATTCACGACAACCTGCGCGAGCACGAGAAGGAACTCAACGACACGTGGCATTCCGCGGTCGGCGGTCTTGACGAAGCGTCGGGCGCCGCCGGGTCCTACGGTTCCGACGCGCCTGCTGCGCCGTCGTGGCGCGGCAGTCCGGCCGCGCTCGCGACGAAGCGCCGCAACTGGCGCGTGAAGCAGGCGGCGACGCCTGTCTGGTACAAGCGCGCGACCACCCGCCGCACGCACGTGCAGTCGGGCGCCGCGCGTGTCGCGCGCCACCAGCCGGCCAGCCTGCGCCGGCCGACGCGCTTCTTCTGAGCCGAGCGCATGCTCGCTCGTCAATCCTACCGAGGGCCGGTGTGAGCGACCCCCAGCAGAACCCGGGCGACGCCCCGGAAGAAACCTTCATTTCCCATCTCGTCGAGCTTCGCGACCGCATCATTCGCGCGGGGCTGGCCGTGATCGTCGTGTTCCTCGGGCTCGTCTACTGGGCGCCCGACATCTTCCGGCTGCTCGCGCGGCCGCTGATGGAGAATCTGCCGAAGGACGGCAAGATGATCGTCACCGACGTCACCGGCTCGTTCTTCGTGCCGATGAAGGTCACGATGCTCGTCGCGCTCGTGATCGCGCTGCCGGTCGTGCTGTACCAGATCTGGGCGTTCGTCGCGCCGGGGCTGTACCAGCACGAGAAGAAGCTCGTCACGCCGCTCGTCGGCAGCAGCTACGTGCTGTTCCTGTGCGGGATGGCATTCGCGTACTTCCTCGTGTTCCCGACGATCTTCCGCGTGATGGCGCACTACAACGCGCCGCTCGGGGCCGAGATGACGACCGACATCGACAACTACCTGAGCTTCGTGCTCGGGATGTTCATCGCGTTCGGGGTCACGTTCGAGGTGCCGATCGTCGTCGTGCTGCTCGTCCGGATGGGCGTGCTGACGGTGAAGAAACTGAAGGAAATCCGCCCGTACGTGATCGTCGGCGCGTTCGTCGTCGCGGCGGTCGTCACGCCGCCGGACGTGTTCTCGCAACTGATGCTCGCGCTGCCGCTGATCGTGCTGTATGAAGCCGGGATCCTGGCCGCGCGGTTCTTCGTGCCGAAGAAGCCGGCCGAAGAGGGCGAGGCGGGGAACGGCGAAGCCGCGGGCTGACGGCGGCGCACCGGGCGGCGGGCCGGCTCTTCCGGTCAGCTCGAACGGTGCGGCGATGCCGTGGCCGAGCCGGCAAGCGTGTGGCATTGTCCCCTTCCCGGGCAATACGGATCGGTCGAAGCAAAGCAAAAGGGCAGCCAACCGGCTGCCCTTTTTCATTTCCACCGACGACAACGGGCGCGTGATGTCGCGCGACCCGCCTGCCCAACCTCATTCGGTATCGCTGTCCTGCTCGTCGAGCGTCTGCTTCGGCGGCGGCGGGCGCTTGCCGATCACGACGCTCACGTCGAACTCCTTGCCCTTGCGCACGACGTGCACCTTGGTCGGCGTGCCGGGCTTGATCTGCGCGACGACGTTCAGCAGCTTGGTCGTGTCCGTGATGTCCTCGCCGTTGACCGTGACCAGGATATCGCCCGGCTTGATGCCGGCCTTGTCGGCCGGGCCGCCCTGCAGCACGCCGGCGACGATCGCGCCCGATTTCTGCTGGAGCCCGAACGACTCGGCGATCTCCGGCGTGACGTCCTGCGGTTCGACGCCGATCCAGCCGCGCGTGACCGAGCCCGTCGTGATGATGCTCTCGAGCACCGTGCGCGCGGTCGACACCGGAATCGCGAAGCCGATGCCGAGCGAGCCGCCCGAACGCGAGTAGATCGCCGTGTTGATGCCGAGCAGGTTGCCGTTCACGTCGACCAGCGCGCCGCCCGAGTTGCCGGGGTTGATCGGTGCGTCGGTCTGGATGAAGTTCTCGAACGTGTTGATGCCGAGGTGATTGCGGCCGAGCGCGCTGATGATCCCCATCGTGACCGTCTGGCCGACGCCGAACGGGTTGCCGATCGCGAGCACGACATCGCCGACGCGCGACTGGTCGGAGCGGCCGAGCGTGATCGTCGGCAGGTTCGTCACGTTGATCTTCAGCACGGCCAGATCGGTCTCGGGATCGCTGCCGATCACCTTCGCGGTGGCCGTGCGGCCGTCGGCGAGCGCGACTTCGATCTGGTCGGCGCCGTCCACGACGTGCTGGTTCGTTAGAATGTAACCTTCCGGGCTCACGATAACGCCCGAGCCGAGGTTGGCTGCCGGTTCGTCCTGCTGCTTGCGGGCGTTGCGGTCGCCGAAGAAGTAGCGGAACAGCGGATCTTTCGCGCGCGGGTCGGGCGGCAGCGAGCCGTCCTTGCTGGAGAACACGTTGACGACGGCCGGCATCGCCTTCTGCGCGGCTTCCGCGTACGACGTGGTCGCCGGCGCGCCGCCGATGCCGGGCGCGACCTCCCGCAGCGCAACGATCGGCGTGGCGAGCTGCTTGCCGAGCTGTCCTTGCCGTTGCAGCCATTGCGGCTTGAGCGTCACGACGATGAACATCAGCGCGAGCAGCACGGTAACCGCCTGCGCGAAGAACAGCCAGAAGCGTCTAAGCATCTGAATGGATTAGAGGTTTATATGGATCGGATCGAACTTGAATTGTACTTGAACAATACCCTCGAAACCGCGCGCTTCAAGGACTATTGCCCGAACGGCCTCCAGGTCGAGGGGCGCCGCAAGATCGAGAAGATCGCCACCGGCGTGACGGCGTCGGTCGCGTTCCTCGAGGCCGCGCTCGAATGGGGGGCGGATGCCGTGCTCGTCCATCACGGTTATTTCTGGCGCAACGAGGCGCCGCAGATCACGGGCCGCAAGTACCAGCGCCTGAAGCTGCTGCTCGCGAACGACCTGAACCTGTTCGCGTTCCACCTGCCGCTCGACGCGCATCCCGAATTCGGCAACAACGCGCAGCTCGGCGCGAAGCTCGGGCTGATCGGCGAGCAGCGTTTCGGCGAAGGCGACCTCGGCTGGATGGCGACGCTGCCGATGCCCGTCACGCTCGAGCACTTCGTCGCGAAGGTCGAGAACACGCTCGGCCGCACGCCGCTCGTGCTCGGTGACCCGGAGATGCAGCTGCGCCGTATCGCGTGGTGCACCGGCGCCGCGCAAAGCTATTTCGACGCGGCGATCGATGCCGGCGCGGACGTGTACCTGACCGGCGAGGTGTCCGAATACGTGACGCACACGGCTGCCGAGAGCGGCGTCGCGTTCGTTGCGGCGGGGCACCATGCGACCGAACGTTACGGAATCCAGGCGCTGGGCGCCCACTTGTCCGAAGAATTCGATATCGAGCACCTTTTTATCGATATTCACAATCCGGTCTGAGCGACGGATTTGCGGCGGTGCATCGAAATTTCGCAATGTAGCGGATGCTTAAAAGTGAAATGATTTAATCGCTCCGATAGTGGGGGATAACCCTTAACTATCAAACACTTCGAAGGGATTTTCATCTCCGGGCCTTGTAAATGGCGACTCCATTCGAGCAAACTAGCGGCGGAATGGAAAGTCGTGACGGAAAATCCAACTCAGAAGTGGGGCGTGTGATGCGAGACAAGGAAGAGAAACGCGTCGACAGCGGCCGCCGTACCTGGCTGATTGCGACATCCGTAGCAGGTGGCGTGGGAGGCGTTGCCACCGTCATACCTTTCGCGGCGTCGCTTGCGCCGTCCGCGAAAGCGAAAGCGGCCGGTGCCCCGGTCGAGGTTGATATCAGCGGCCTGAAGCCTGGCGAAATGGTCACCGTGCCGTGGCGCGGCAAGCCCGTCTGGATCCTGAATCGCACCGATTCGATGCTGGCCGACGTGGTCAAGGCCGACAAGGAAGTCGCGGATCCGACCACGAAATCCCCGTATTCGATGCCGTTGCCCGCGTATTGCGCCAACGAATATCGCTCGCGGGCCGATCGCAAGAACATTCTCGTCGTGATGGCCGTGTGTACGCACCTCGGCTGCACGCCTAGCCAACGCTTCACGCCGGGTCCGCAGCCGAACCTGCCGGACGACTGGCCGGGCGGTTTCCTGTGCCCGTGCCACGGTTCGACCTACGACCTCGCCGGCCGTGTGTTCAAGAACAAGCCGGCGCCTCAGAATCTCGACATCCCGCCCTACATGTTCACGTCGGCGACGACCCTCGTGATCGGCAAGGACGAGAAAGGAGAAGCGTGATGGCCGCCGACAACAAAGAAGTCTCCACGACAGGTCTCACCGGCTGGATCGATCAGCGCTTCCCGCTCACGTCCACCTGGAAGAAGCACGTTTCCGAGTACTACGCGCCGAAGAACTTCAACTTCTGGTACTTCTTCGGCTCCCTCGCGCTGCTGGTGCTCGTCAACCAGATCGTCACGGGCATCTTCCTGACGATGAACTACAAGCCCGACTCGATGCTCGCGTTCGCGTCGGTCGAGTACATCATGCGCGAGGTGCCATGGGGCTGGCTGATCCGCTACATGCACTCGACCGGTGCATCGATGTTCTTCGTGGTCGTCTACCTGCACATGTTCCGCGGGCTGCTGTACGGGTCGTACCGCAAGCCGCGCGAGCTCGTGTGGATCTTCGGCTGCGCGATCTTCCTGTGCCTGATGGCCGAGGCGTTCTTCGGCTACCTGCTGCCGTGGGGCCAGATGTCGTTCTGGGGCGCGCAGGTGATCGTGAACCTGTTCTCGGCGATCCCGTTCGTCGGCCCGGACCTGTCGCTGTGGATTCGCGGCGACTACGTCGTGTCCGACGTCACGCTGAACCGTTTCTTCGCGTTCCACGTGATCGCGATTCCGCTCGTGCTGGTCGGTCTCGTGATCGCGCACCTCGTCGCGCTGCACGAAGTGGGGTCGAATAACCCGGACGGCATCGAGATCAAGGCGAAGAAGGACGAGAACGGCATCCCGCTCGACGGCATCCCGTTCCATCCGTACTACTCGGTGCACGATTTCCTCGGCGTGTGCGTGTTCCTGATGATCTTCGCGCTGATCGTGTTTTTCTCGCCGGAGATGGGCGGCTACTTCCTCGAGGCGAACAACTTCGTCCCCGCGAACCCGCTGCAGACGCCGCCCGAGATCGCGCCGGTCTGGTACTTCACCGCGTTCTACGCGATGCTGCGCGCGACCACCGACCCGTTCAAGATCGTGCTGATGATCGTGATCGCGCTGCTCGGCGTGCTCGCGCTGATCCGCGCGCGCGGCAAGTGGAAGGCCGGCCTGCCAGTGCTGGCCGCGGCGATCGTCGTGTTCATGTACCTGACGGAGTCGAAGTTCTGGGGCGTCGTCGTGATGGGCTCGGCGGTGATCACGTTGTTCTTCCTGCCGTGGCTGGACCGCAGCCCGGTGAAGTCGATCCGCTACCGGCCGCTGTTCCACAAGGTGTTCCTCGGGATCTTCGTCGCGGCGTTCCTGACCCTCGCGTTCCTCGGCACGCGGCCGCCATCGCCGGCTGCGACGCTGATCGCGCAGGCCTGCGCGCTGATCTACTTCGCGTTCTTCCTCGGCATGCCCGTCTGGACGCCGCTTGGCACGTTCAAGCAGCCGCCGGAGCGGGTGCGCTTCAAGCCCCATTAACGTGAGCGAGGAGAGAACGACATGAAGAAACTGCTTTCGACACTCGCGCTGATCGGGGCGACCGCGTGTGCGCTGCTGGCGGCGCCGGCCGTGCGGGCGGAAGGTAATTTTCCGCTCGACCGGGCGCCCGATAACACGGAAAATCTCGTTTCGCTTCAGCACGGCGCGCAATTGTTTGTAAACTATTGCCTGAACTGCCACAGCGCGAACCTGATGCGCTACAACCGTCTGACGGATCTGGGCATATCCCAGAAGGAGATCGAAAAGAATCTCCTGTTCACGACCGACAAGGTCGGCAACACGATGTCCGTCGCGATGCGGCCCGAAGACGCGAAGAACTGGCTCGGCACCACGCCGCCCGACCTGTCGGTCGAGGAGCGCGCGCGCGGCCGCGACTGGCTGTATACGTATCTGCGGAGTTTCTACCGCGACGATACGCGGCCGACCGGCTGGAACAACGCGGTGTTCGAGAACGTCGGCATGCCCCATGTGTTGTGGCAGCTGCAGGGGCAGCGCATTGCCAAATTCGAAGACAAGACGGACGAGGAGACGGGCGAGAAGGTCCACACGCTCGTCGGCTTCCAGCAGGTCACGCCGGGCACGCTGTCGTCGCCCGACTATGATGCTGCGGTGGCCGACCTGGTGGCCTATATGACATGGATGTCCGAGCCGGCCCAGCAGACCCGCAAACGCCTCGGCGTGTGGGTGCTGATCTTTCTCGGTGTCCTGACTTTCCTGGCCTGGCGGCTCAATGCCGCGTACTGGAAAGATATCAAGTAAACACGCCTGACCGGCGTGGGGCCGGCGCAAGGCGGAACCCGTGAAAGGGGTTGCGCCGCGTGCCGGCCCTCGGCTTTTTTGAGGAAACGCAAATATGATGGTTCTGTATTCCGGCACAACTTGCCCGTTCTCCCAGCGTTGCCGGCTGGTGCTGTTCGAGAAGGGCATGGACTTCGAAATCCGTGACGTCGACCTGTTCAACAAGCCGGAAGACATTTCGGTGATGAACCCGTACGGTCAGGTGCCGATCCTGGTCGAGCGCGACCTGATCCTGTACGAATCGAACATCATCAACGAGTACATCGACGAGCGCTTCCCGCATCCGCAGCTGATGCCGGCCGACCCGGTGCAGCGCGCCCGTGCGCGCCTGTTCCTGCTCAACTTCGAGAAGGAACTGTTCGTCCACGTCAGCACGCTCGAGAACGAGAAGGGCAAGGCGGCGGAGAAGAACCACGAGAAGGCACGCCTCGCGATCCGCGATCGCCTGACGCAGCTCGCGCCGATCTTCGTGAAGAACAAGTACATGCTCGGCGAAGAGTTCTCGATGCTGGACGTCGCGATCGCTCCGCTGCTGTGGCGCCTGGATCACTACGGCATCGAGCTGTCGAAGAACGCCGCGCCGCTGATGAAGTACGCCGAACGGATCTTCAGCCGTCCGGCCTACATCGAGGCACTGACGCCGTCCGAAAAGGTCATGCGTCGTTGATGTTGCAATGAAGGAATGACGGAGCGGGCGGCGCGGCATGCCGCGTGCCTGCTCCGGGTTCGAGGATCGTGATGCAAGAGATTTCAACGAAGCCTTATCTGCTGCGCGCGTTGTACGAGTGGTGCACCGATAACGGTTACACGCCGCATATCGCGGTGAGGGTCGACAACTCGACGCGCGTGCCGCGTCAGTTCGTGCGTGACGGCGAGATCGTGCTCAACATCAGCTTCGAGGCGACGAGCCAGTTGCAGATGGGCAACGAGTGGATCGAGTTCACGGCCCGGTTCTCCGGGAAGGCGCACAAGATCGAGATTCCGGTGGCCAACGTGCTCGCGATCTATGCGCGCGAGAACGGGCAGGGCATGGCGTTCCAGGTCGATGCGGTTGCGGGCGAAGGCGCGGATTCGGGTACGTTCGACGACGACGCCGCGCAAGCGGAAGACGGGCAGCGTGACGAGCCTGCGACGTTGACGCCGGTCGTCGACAGCGGCGCGAACGAGGAACCGTCCGAAGGCGCCGACGAACCGCCGAAAACCGACGGCGACGGCACGAAAGGCGGCAGCAGACCTCGCCTCAAGATCGTGAAATGAGGTAGAATCTCGCGCTTACGCCGGCTTAGCTCATCTGGTAGAGCAGTTGATTTGTAATCATCAGGTGGCGGGTTCGAGTCCTGCAGCCGGCACCAAATAAATCAAGGGGTTACGTGATTTTCACGTAACCTCTTGTGCTTTCTGGGTGTTGAAAAGTACATTTTCGGTACAGTCAGTTCTCAGAACAGCCACATGGCAACCATCGTCAAGACGCCTTCCGGCACGTGGAAGGCGGTCATCCGCAAGATTGGTTGGCCGACTACGGCCAAGACCTTCCGCACCAAACGCGACGCCGAGGACTGGGCGCGTCGGACCGAAGATGAGATGGTCCGGGGTGTCTACCTTTCCCGCGCGCCCTCCGAAAAGCTCACGATGTCGGCCGCGCTGAAACGGTACATGGAGGAGGTGTCGATCACCAAGAAGGCGACTACGCAGCGCAGCGAGCGCTTTACGTCACAGCACTTGGCTGCGTTCTTTGGGAAGTATTCGATGGCGGCCGTCAGTGCCGAACTCGTCGCCAAGTACCGCGACGAACGGTTGGCGGCCGGCAAATCGAACAACACCGTGCGCATCGAGCTAGCGATGCTCGGGCATCTGTTCCGGGTCGCGATTCAGGAGTGGGGGATCGGCCTGACGTTCAATCCAGTCGCCAACATCCGAAAGCCTAGCCCTGGCGCTGGCCGGGATCGGCGCTTGACGCCAGAAGAGCAACAACGGCTTTTCGCGGCCGCCGATGCCCATAGCAATCCGATGCTCGGATGGATCGTGCGGCTGGCCGTCGAAACCGGTATGCGCTCATCCGAGATCACTGGCCTGCGCCGCGCGCAACTCGATCTGAACCGCCGGGTTGTCACCCTCAAGGACACCAAGAACGGTTCCGCGCGCTTGGTTCCGTTGACTCGCGCGGCAGTCGAAATCCTGCGTTCAGCGCTGGACAATTCAATGCGACCAGACGACATCGATCTCGTATTCTTCGGAGAGCCAGGGCGAGATGGGAGGCGCAAGCCCTACGTGTTTCAGAAGCTCTGGGCAAGCATCGTGCAGACGGTTGGTTTAGCTGACTTGCATTTTCACGATCTACGCCATGAGGCTGTGAGTCGGTTGGTCGAGGCCGGGTTGAGCGATCAAGAGGTCGCTTCGATCAGCGGGCACAAATCAATGCAGATGCTCAAGCGATATACGCATTTGCGGGCCGAGGACCTCGTGGGCAAACTTGATCGATTGGAGGCTATTGACCGAGGTCAATAGCTCGAGATGCGTGTTTCGGTAAATGTAATCAATCAGATCAACAACACAATCACTGAACATCGAATTGGCGATGCGGCCGAGAACCGTTATCGCCTTTTTCCGACAACCGACGCAATTGCGTCGGTTGACTTGTGTGTGCCACAAAGTAGTTGGCTATTTGTTAGCGTCCCCCCGACTTTCCTTGACGACTAAAGTCGATAGAAAATCGGTCACATTCCGGAGACCCTAAAAAAATGGAAATTCGTCCCGATCTGAAGCAGGAAAGTCAGTTACTTAGCCGGCTGGCGCAGTATGCCACTGTTTTCAGAGGCTACAACTTTGAAGATTGGCCCCATCTGAAAAACAAGGAGGATTTTAGGAGAGTCTACGATCTTCCTTGGGAGCAACGAGGCCCTCTTGAGGAAATTTATGGTACAGGTCGAGATCTAGCCGTGTTTATGAGCGGGAGGTTGGTTGCATTTAACGACCCCGGATTTTTCCCAACTCTCAAATCGTTTGTCGATTCGTTCGCAGGAGGTTGGATCGACCAAATTGAGATCCTGAACCGCATGTCGCGTGAAGCAAAAGAGATCGCTCATAAGCTCGACAGCCCACCCTGGGCTGTGGGGCGCATGATCAGACTCTTCGATGAACAGATTGAACTCGTTAAAGCAACTCGCCAAGCAATCGAAGGCCTCAAGCAGTCAACGACATATCAGTGGGAGAGCGACAGGACTCAAAGCGTTATTCATACCACTGCTTATGAAAAGATCCTCGAGTGCATCAACATCATCGGGAAAATGTTTGAACGCTTGCCAAGCACTTATGCTGATAAAGAAGAAGAGCATCTTCGTGATCACATATTGGTAACACTAGGGGCCGCCGTTCTCGGATCAACGACGGGTGAAACCTTTAACAAACGGGGCAAGACGGACATTTTGGTGCGGAGCGCAGCAGGCGGTAACAACGAATTCGTTGGCGAATGCAAATTCTGGCGGGGCGAGAGCATCTACCTCGCCACCATAGATCAACTGTTAGACTACTTGGGCTGGCGTGATAATAAGGCTGCTGTCATTCTCTTTGTGCCGAACAAGGGGTTTTCCTCTGTATTGAAAACGATTCGCGACAGCACGTGCAATCATCCTAATTTCGTTCGATTTGTATCTGAGCAAGACGAGTCTTGGCTGAATTATGAGTTCAAGCTACGAGACGATCCAGATCGTGTGATTAAAGTTGCAATCATGGCATATCACATGCCACCGATGCCATGATTTCACGTCGCAAAGAATTCGACGCAAGGTCTCTGGTGTAGATGACGTCAAGCAGCATGACTGGCGAAAATAATTGTCCCAGCGCACAAGAGGCGTAGTCCAAGCGTATTTGTGGATGTGAGTGCTGGATTTTAGCGGCTAAAATTTTTGCTTCCTCCGCTCATCTAATCGAACGCTGAAGCGCGGACATTGAGTCGCGCTTTTTTATGTAATAAGAATGTTGAGCTAAATATTTGAAAAAGATTTAGATAAATTTTTCCTTTAAAATCAATTGCTTGCAAAATTTCTGTTTGTTTGAAAGAATTAACGTGCGTTTATGCGGAAGCTCTATTAATTAACGTGCGTTTCGGGTCATTGTGCCGGTGGTATGCCTTCGAACTTGGATAGTTCGCTACCCCGACTCACGAGCCCTGATGTCCATCAGCCTGGGTGGAGAAGCTTGATGACGAAGACAGAAGAGATGTTGGTCAGTCGATATGGAGTCCTACTTACATTGTCTGATTGTGCGGCGCTGCTCAACCGTAGCGTAACGGGCCTGCGGGTCACGCTGAACCGCGACTGCGAACTGGCTACGAAGCTCAAGCCCGCAAAGATCCGTCTCGGCCGGCGCGTGATGTTCAGAGCCTCGGAGCTGGCGAAGTTTCTCGACGAGGCATCGTGATGGGACGCCAGCGCACGATCAATGACGTCGCATTTTGGCGCTCACCGAAGATGGCAGGCCGGACGCAAGAGGACCGAGCGATGCTGACGTATCTCCTTACGGGGCCGTTCAGCAACATCATCGGCGTCTACCAGATAGTCCCGAGAATTGCCGCATCCGAGATGGGATGGGACACGGAGTCGCAAATGGTTCCTGTCCTCCTGCGCTTACGTGATGTCGAACTCGTCGAATTCGATCCGGAATCGAGTTTCGTTTGGGTGCGAATATGGTGGGACCACAACTCGGCCAGCATGTCGGTCGGGGGAACCCTGCGGCAACGAACAATTGAACAAATTACCGACATTCCGCCGCAGTGGCGCGAATCGTTTGTCGCAGATTTCCTCGCGCGCCTTCCTGCGCATGGCAGTAAGAAGCACGGCGATCTTCGTGCGTCAGTCGAGCATCAGCTCGTAGTCGAGAGCGGCTTGCTGAACAGGGCGGCAACGTCGCACCCATAGCCTGAGGTCGTGGGGACAGTCTGCCGCTTTTCTGTCAAAATTCCCGTCAATTTTTCAATGCTTGGCAAGCCGTCAATGAATCAACGAATCGGTTACGCGCGAGCATCGGCAGACGATCTGACTCTTGGGCATCAGCGGCGAGCACTTGCGGAGTCTGGTTGCGCGACTATTTACGAGGAGGCCGCCGGCGCTAAGGTGGCAGCTCGCCCGGGATGGGAACAGTGCCGGAAAGTACTCGGTTCCGGTGACACCCTTGTAGTGTGGCGGTTGGATCGCCTCGCTCGTAGTCTGTCGGATCTTGTGCAGACTGTGGTTGAACTCGAGCAGCAGGGCGTAAGGTTTGAGAGCTTGAGTGAGAAAATTGAGACTAGCAGTGCAGCGGGTAAGCCGGTCGTTCAAGTATTTGCTGCTCTCGCGGAGTTCCAGCGCAACGTGGTTCGAGAGCGGGCACACGCGGGGCTATCAGCAGCGCGCGCGCGTGGCCGCGCGGGGGGGCGAAAGCCTAAGCTCGACGCGAAGCAGATAAGTGAGATCAAGCAGTTGATGACCAACCCGGAACTTTCCGTCGGTGAGATAGCGAAACGTTACAAAGTCTCGCGCGCGACCATCTACAAAGTCGCGCCCGCTCAAAATAGAACATGACGTGGGCAAATACAGAGGTCGCCTTGGCTGCGTTTGTGGATCCAGATCAAGCACGCAGCGCGACGTTGGACCTCGGCCCGAACCGAATTTACCTGCGTCCCCAAGTGAAGCGGCAGGTCTCCTTATACATTGTTGAGGTTAGTTCTGATGGCACAAGCTGATACCCTGGTAGAACTGGTCAAAGCAGCCAGCAGTGGCGATCAGCCTTCGTTCCGCAAGGCTGCGGAATCATTGATCAAGGAAGAGCGCGACAAAGGCCATCGCATTCTGGCTGACCGTTTGGCGAAATCGTTGCAGCAAGCCGCTCTCTTTCAATCGGCGGCGCCGGCGCAGGGGCCGCGCAACGGTGGCGGTGTGGGAGGCGGTGCACACAAGGAACTGATCTTTGAAATCGCTCCAGAGCGAAGCCTAGATAGCATTGTGTTGGCGGAAAACGTTCGTGATCAGCTAAAGGAACTGATCGAGGAACAGCACCGCGCAGAACTGCTCCATGCCCACAACTTGCGTCCCCGTCACAAGGTTCTTTTGGCCGGGCCGCCGGGTAACGGCAAGACCACATTAGCCGAAGCCCTAGCCTTTGAGCTGATGGTTCCGTTGATTGTTGTTCGATATGAGACCCTCATTGGTAGTTACTTGGGGGAGACATCATCGCGTTTGAAGAGTCTGCTTGACTACGCGAGAACGCAGCGTTGCGTTCTCTTTTTCGATGAGTTTGAGACTCTAGGAAAGGAGCGTGGTGATACGCACGAAACCGGCGAAATCAAGCGAGTTGTCAGTTCACTTCTACTTCAGATGGATGAGCTGCCTGACTATGTCGTCGTAGTGGCCGCAAGCAATCATCCAGAACTATTGGATCGAGCAGTGTGGCGGCGCTTCCAGTTGCGCATCGAGTTACCGATGCCAACTCGCGCCCAATTGACTGCATTTGTTGCTTCTATCGGTGTACGTTGCCAAGTTAACTTTGGTTTTGCAGCCGAGACACTTGCTAAGCGATTACTCGGTTTGAACTTCGCAGAGGTTGAGGAATTCTGTCTCTCAGTAGTGCGTCGAGCCGTTCTTGATCGAAGCACAGACGATGCGAAAATGATTACACAGACCAAGCTGGACCAGTGGCGCGATCGTCTGAAACCCAGCCAGCAAGAAGCCTAAATAGACCACAAACGAATCCGGGGAAAAGTCCATGGCCGAGCCGTTACCGCTTTTGGTATTTCCAGAAAAGCGTGTCGTACCTCCAGAACCTAGGCGCGGCTTCCCCATAGGCGGGCCGCATTTGCCTGGACGACAGAGGCAGGTAGCGCGGGTCAATGTCCAACTCGATGAGCTTCAGGCGTCGTTCGCTCGATACCAGGCGAGCGTTGCTGGTGCTATGGCTGGTATGGAGCCAGAAACGGTGTTGGTGATGGAAATCGCCGGTAGCGTGGACGATTTCAAGCAGGCAGTGGATGCTGCCGGCCTCGAATGGCTCGGAGAATGGGATCTCGATGGTGTTCAGCCTGACGACGACTTTTATGAAGTCGATAGTAGGGGCCAGCGGACCGACAAACTATTGAAAGGCCGTCTCTTCCTTTCGATGAGTAACGAGGCCGGATTGCGGGAACTGCTCTCGCTTTGGGCACAATGGACCCAAGGACGCGCTCTACCTCGTGGCAAGGGAAAGTGGGGCGACGTCTTTTCGCAGTTGTTGGTGATCCGACGCTGGGGGATCGAAGAGACGCTGCGGGAAACCGGGATGATCCACCGTTGGCACGAAATGGTCGATCCGCTCGATGCACAGCAGCCGATAACATTCCAGATCGAACTTTTCTATCGACACACAGAGATAAGGCGTCGGCAGAACGAACGAGCGGTCCGGGAACTCCTCGCTGCGCTAGATGGTAGAACGTTGGGACCGTTCATCGACATGAACGAAATCGCCTTTCATGCGGTGAAGGCCGAGTTGCCCGCGGAGAGAATTCGGCAATTGCTGGGCGAAGTGGGCAATCCAGCTGCTGAAGTTGACATACAGTTATTCAAGTTTCCCGGGATCATGTACTTTCGCCCGACGGGGCAGAGTTTGGCCATAGCCGACGAGAATGAAGGGGACCCCGCCGAATTTAAGGAGGCTGTAGCTGAGTTGCCGCCTGTTGTTGCCTTGCTTGACGGTGCCCCTCTTCTCCTCCACAAAGCATTGGAGGGAAAGCTGTTATTCGATGATCCCTTTGATATCGAGCGCCTCTATCAGCCTGGCGAGCGGCGCCATGGTACGAGCATGGCGTCACTGATTGTTAACGGCGATCTCAGCTCGGGGCAATCGGAACCGCTGAGGAGAAAGGTCTACTGCACACCAATTATGCAACCCGATCCAAATCATTCGGATCGTGGTGAGCATATGCCAGATGACGTGTTCTTTGAGGACCGTATTCATCTCGCCGTGAGACGGATGTTCGAGGGGGCTGGCGACGTTCCTGCGCAAGCTCCCCTGGTAAAGGTTGTGAATCTCTCGATCGGTGATAGTGAGCGGCCTTTCATTCATACCCCAAGTCCATGGGCGAGATTGCTCGATTGGTTGTCGTGGAAATATCGCGTTCTATTCTGCGTAAGTGCGGGAAACTTCCCCGACGATTTCGATATCGGTGTGAGCTACGGAGAGTTTTCGGAGCTGTCCGACGAGGACAAAGTGCGCACAACGATCCGAGCCGTGTCGCAGAGCCTGTCCTCACGCCGACTGCTTTCCCCGGCCGAGTCACTTAACGCCATCACCGTGGGCGCATTGCATACCGACGATTCCGGTGAATATCCAGAGATGCGACGGATCGATGTAATGCCCAACGAAAGCGTATTCAGTCCTGCAATGCGCCTCGGGCATGGTTTCAGGCGTGCGATTAAGCCAGAAGTGCTCTTTCCCGGCGGTCGGCAGCTTTATCAGACCCCTAACCTTAACGGCTCTAGCGTATTCCGTATTGATCGATCAAAGGTTCGACCAGGTCAAACTGTGGCGTGGGACAGTTCTAAGCCCGGTGAACTAGCAAACGTGATTGTTACGCGGGGAACCAGCAATGCGACGGCTCTGGCTACGCGTAGCGCTGCGCGTATCTATGAAATGCTGGAACAACTACGCGAACAAGAAGGCGAGGCTGTACCCGAACCGTTAATTGCCGTGTTGATCAAGGCGCTACTTATCCACGGAGCCAAACAGTCGGAATCTGCTAAGGATCTTCTGACCTCTGCACTGAAGAATGAGCGGAACTCGAGACAGTTCAGGGAAATCATCGCGCGATACATCGGTTACGGCGCTGCCGACATAGAGCGCGTACTTACATGTACGGCCCAACGCGCGACAGTTCTGGGGTGTGGAGAGATTCGAGAGAACGAGGTCCATGAATACGCATTTCCGTTGCCAATCGGCCTTTCTGCCCAGAAGCTATGGCGGCGGTTAGTGGTGACGTTGGCGTGGTTCACGCCGATCAACTCAGATCACCGCAATTTGCGCGAGGCTAAGTTGGAACTCGCCCCTGGTGGTTCCCCGTGGGATGAAACTTCGTTGAGGCTGTCACGTCAGGATGGCGACCGCAATCAGGTGCTCAGGGGGACGGTCCAACACGAGGTACTCGAGGGGGAGAGGATCATATCCGCTTACCAAGATGGTGAGACGATCCGGATAAGAGTGACTTGCAAAAAGGATGCGACGGTTCATTTGGATGATGTGATTCCATACGGCCTTGCCGTAACGCTTGAGGTCAAGGAGGACATTGACATACCGATCTATCAACAGGTCCGTGACAGGCTCAAGCCTCAGGTTGTTGTTGGAGCTGGCCGGCGCTGAGATGCATCGAGATTTGCGGGGAAGTGGCGAGATATGGTCGTCCCTCATCTGTCAACGAACGCTCCGGTTAGGTGCCGACTCGCTCTTCACTTGAGCACGCCAACGTTGCTAAAGGGGAAGGTGTTGACATATGAGGGACGCGGGGCGCGTCGAATGTCGGCCTTGAATCCGCTCATGGCAAACGGATGGCTAGGCTTCGGATTTCGCAACATGTGCTTGGCCTAAGAGGAACTCCAGGAATGACGCAAGCCGATGCATGGCAATTCGTTCAGAACTTCATCGTGACTGGCGGCGGAGCTGCCGCCATAGCCTATGGGATGTTCAAATGGCTTGGCCAGAAGTGGATCGAAGGTAAGTTTTCCCAGCGCCTTGAGTCTCTTCGGCAGACGAACGCCAAGGAGCTAGCCGAGCTGAAAGTTCAATGGGACACAGACCTCCAGGGGCGACTAAGGTATCTGGAGCGCGAATTTACGGTCGTTCCTGAGACATGGGAGAAGCTAGCGGAAGCATTTGGCCAACTAAGCGCGCTGACCAGCCGGATGCAGCAATACGTAGATGTAGCTGCGATGACGGATGCAGAGTTGGAAGAGTTTTTGAAAGACAGTGAACTTCTCGAGACTCAAAAGCAACAATTGCGGCTGCACACTGGCCGAGAGAGAGGGGAGTACTACCAGCACACGGTATTCTTCCACCGATACCAACGCGTCGAAGCCGCTGTTCGGCAATTTTCGGCCTACACACACCGCAATTTCCTATTCATGCCCGACGCGCTATTCGTGAAGCTCAAAACGCTTTCCGATCACATGTATGGTGCACTGTCATCTGCGCATATAGGTCACCAACATCGTGTGGGCAAGATGATCGGAGAGGCAGCGGAAATCACCGCTGGCAAAGTCGCCCCCCTCGTCGACGAGGTGCAGCGTGATATCCACCAATTGATGGCCACGCATCGCAGGGAGCGACAATAGACTACCGTCTGGGGCACGCGTTGACTGCACGAACAAAACTCGACCAATTCCGCGGGCGTCTCTCACTGGAGCAGATAGCTGAGGGTATGACTGCCGCTGGCAAGAATGCCTGTCGGCTTCTTGAAGACGCTCAATTGTTGTTCGAGAACGGACGCTATCCGTCTGCATTGGCTCTATCAATCCTCGCGATCGAGGAGGGCGGTAAGCTGCCAATCCTGCGCCGCATGGTCACTGCTACGGATGACCGGCAACTTGTGGGTCTTTGGAAGGAGTACCGGTCCCACACCAAGAAGAACGTCGCTTGGATGTTTGCGGACCTGATCAATCGTACCGGGCCTACGAAACTTGAAGATCTACGTCCGTTGTTTGCTCACAACGCGGAGCATCCGTACATTCTCGACCAGCTCAAGCAAATCGCGTTGTACACCGACTCTCTAGGCGAGGCTCAGTGGTCGAATCCCACCGCCGTGGTCGAGCATGAGCTTGCGGAGGCCGTTTTGGGTGTTGCAAGGTACTTGGTGAAGGCCGACGCTGTGACAGTGCGGGAGCTTGAGCTATGGAACGAGCACATGAGCGAATTCGCGGATGGCACGGACATGGAGGGGGCTCGGAGGGCGCTGTCTCAATGGTATGCGGCGATGCAAGCTGAGGGGTTGCGTCCACAAGGCGCTAACGTCATGCAGACCTTTGTGACAACTGGCTTGGGCGTGCCGCGCGGCAAGGACAGGGGCAGCGGCGACACCAAGTGACGTCGGAACACGCGGGCTATGGCAACAAGCGATATGTGCCGGATGAAACCGCTTCCGGATGGTTAGGGGCGGTACAACAGGGGTACAAGCATAAGTTTGCGATCGCTTTGCTAAATTTTGCTAAGTTGCTGAATACAAAGTGCTTTTGATTTCCCTTGGTTACAGTCATTTTCCCTTGATTTTCAGTAGCTTATTGATTTAATTGAAAATTTGTAATCATCAGGTGGCGGGTTCGAGTCCTGCAGCCGCACCATATTGAACAAGGGCCGGGAGATTGATTCTCCCGGCCCTTTGTCTTTTCTGCGGCCGTCTTTCTGGTCGGCGAGGTGTCGCGTGCGCGGTGCCGCGACAAGGGGACTGTCCTTTCGACATCAATCTGCCGCTCACATCTGCCTGAACAATCCCGCATACGCACGACTGACGGGCAGCATCTCCCGCTGCCCGTGCACGCGAATCCGCAACCGTCCCAGCAGATCGCGCTCGATACGATCGATCGCCGCGTACGCGACGATCACACCGCGATGCACCTGCGCGAACCGCGCCGGATCGAGCCGCTGCATCAGGTCCTTCAACGGCGTGCGGATCACGAGCCGTTCGCTGGCCGTGACGATTTCCGTGTATTTTTCCGACGCCTGGAAATACAGCACATCGTCGATCGAAACGAGCCGCGTCGCATCCTTCACGCCCACGGTCAGCCAGCGGATCGGCGCGGCATCCCGCGATTGCGCCGCTTGAGCCAACGCTTCGGGATGCCCGACAGCCGGCTCGCCGCGCTGAAGCTTCGCGATACAGCGCAGCAGCCGCTCGTCCGTCACCGGCTTCAGCAAGTAGTCGACCGCTGAGCGATCGAACGCGTCGACTGCATATTCGTCGTAAGCCGTGACGAACACGACATGTACGTCCGGCACCAGCGCAGCCAGCTTCAATCCGTCGATGCCGGGCATCCGGATGTCGAGGAACGCGATGTCCGGGCGCGGCGACGCATTCAGTGCGGCCAGTGTTTCGACACCGTTGCGCGGCATCGCAACGATCTCCAGTTCAGGCCAGAGCTGCCGCAGTCGTTGCGCGAGCGAAGCGGACAGGTTCGGTTCGTCGTCGGCGATGAGGGCGGTCGGCATGTCAGTCGATCGGAGTCAGCAGGGTGGCGGTGACGCCATGTGCGGCACTCGCGTTCGTTTCGACGGTGACGCTGCCGCGCTCGCCATGCAGCGTCCGGATACGTGCGGCGACGTTGGCGAGCCCGACACCGCCGTGCAGGCCAGAGCCGCCCTTGCCGAGGCCGACGCCCGTGTCGATCACGTTCAGTTCGAGCTTGTCACCCCGCGTCCGGCCGCGAACGACAATCCCGCCGCCGTCGATCGACGGCTCGATCCCGTGCAGCAGCGCATTCTCGACGAGCGGTTGCAGCAGCAGCGGCGAGAACGGCAGCGCGTGCAATTCCTCCGGAACTTCGATCGCATATGACAGCCGCTCGCCGAGCCGGATCGAGGCGATCTTCAGCAACGCGTCGACGAGATCGAGTTCGTCGCCGAGCGTCGACGTCGCATCGCGCGTGCGGCGCAGGCTCGCACGCAGGTAGCGGTTCAGGTTGTCCAGCATCGTCGATGCACGGGACGGGTCGGGTTCGATCAGGCTCTGCACGTTCGCGAGCGTATTGAACAGGAAGTGCGGCTCGATCTGCGCCTGCAGCAGCGCGAGACGCGCGGCTGTCTCGGCCTGGCGCGCTTCGGCGGCTTCGCGTCGCTCGGTTTCGAGCGTCGCGCGCATGCGAAGCGACTGAAGGAACAGCGACACGCACACGAACAGCACGGCCGACACCAGGAACGACGGCCCGTAGTTGTCCCACGTTCCGATGCGGGCGTGCCCGAATACGTGCGGCACGTTCCCGCGAATGATGGTCGCGGCGATCTCGAACCCGGCGAACACGCTGACCGGTGCGATCACGATGGCCTTCAGCACGAGCCCCGGCTTGCGCGGCAGCAGCCGATTCGCGGCGCGGCTGAGCAACAGCGCGCAGAAACCGATCGTGTTGGCGACGACGAGGTAGGGCAGCAGCGGTTCGCCGACATGGACGACCCAGAACCCCAGGCCGACGACCGAATTGAAGCACGTGAACGCGAGCAGCGCGGCCGGATCGCGCAGCCGCCGCGGTGCGGCGCCGGCAGGCGGCGGTATCGGTGAAGGATCGGACGTGGCTCGCATGGTGTCGGGGGAGCGTGGTGCGCGATGCGCGATGCGCGTATGCCGTGACTTTAGCGTCACGCGGGCCGACTGCGTGAATGTTGCGACGAACGGCGCGCGGCTTCGACGACGTGCGTCGGCGGCCGACGGCTGGCCGGCTATCGCCACGAGTGTCGCGGAGCGTCGCCCGGAGGGATAGCGGATGGCGCCGGCTCCGCGCCGAGGGGGCCTCACCGGACGACCATCGCCACGACGCGCAACTCGTCCGCGGATTCCGGCCGCCCGTCGCAAGCCGCGCCGCGCGCAGGGGCTGCGCAGTACGGTGTCGGCGTGTCCATTCCGATCAGGCGACTTCGACCATGTCCGCGCTCCTTCGTCTGAAGCCTTACGTGTACGTGATGTTCTGCGTGCTGCTTTACATCGGCATCAAGCGCTGTTTCCCGCGCGAGGTGCCGGCGATGCGACCGCTGATTTCTCCCGTCGTATTCGGGATGCTCGGCATCGTCAGCTTGAACGGTCTGTTTCCGCACGCCGGTGTCGATGCGAACGCGATTGCGCTGGCGGCCGTGCTGGGCGGCGCGTCGCTGGGCTGGCTGCACGCGAGCCGGTGGCGCCTCGAATACCGCTCGATGCCGTCGGGCCTGCGCGTGCGCCTGCCCGGCGACGCAAGCCTACTCGTCACGCTGATGGTGACCTTCGTCGCGGAAACCTGCATGCATTATGCAGTGGCCGTGCGGGCGCCATGGGCGGCGACGAGCGGCTTCGAGATGCTGTCGTTCGCCGTCTGGGGCGTGCTCGTTGGAATGACGCTTGGGCGTGCGCTGAACGTGGTCGTGCGCTGCATGCGCCATGCGAGCGGATCGGAGCGCGGCGGCTACCCGTATTCAGTCGATTCGCGATGACGGGCGCGAGCTTGATGCAGTTCGTCGTCAACTGGATCCGCATCGAAACGCCGGCGGCGCGTAATGCGGACTGTTTCGCTCCCGCTTTGCTGTCACGGCCGCGTCACGATACGCCCATAAGGTTGCACGTTTTCGTCGCCGCGACCCCGTCCGACGGAGCCGTGCGCAACCCGCCCCGCGGCGACGTGCCCGCCTCGCAGGCCGGGCAACCGGGATCTCGCTCCGGCAGCCTGGCGGTCGCGCATCGCACCCTTCCATTCGCAAACACGATCGACGCCGGTTCGAACCGGATCGCGGCCGGTCAGGAGACAAGGACCATGCTGAGTCCGCACGAATTCTCGATGCTGTTGCGCATTGCGCGTGCGCCGGACAGCGTCGATCAATCTAATCCGGCCTTTGCCGTGCTGGTCGAGAAGCGTCTGGTGGACGATACGCAGGCGCGCATGAGCGCCGTGGCGGCGCGTCCGGCGCTGACGCCGATCGGCCAGATGCTGCTGGCGCGCTTCGACGAAGCGGCTTGAGGGGAGGCGTCACGCGTTCATCGAAATGAACGGCGTGACGCATGGAAATGCCGGGCGGCTTATTGTGCGACCGGCACAGTCACATCGCTGCCGAACCAGTGCATCGAGATCTTCTTCAACGTGCCGTCCTTGTGCAGCGAATCGAGCGCGTCGTTGATCGCCTTCTCGAACTTCGGATTGCCCTTGCGGAACGGGATCGCCATTTCCTGCTTGCCGCCGTTCAGCACCGCCCCCGCGCGCAGCGGCAGGTTGGACGTCTTGATCATGTACGGCAGCATCAGCCGATCGTCGAGCGTTGCCTCGATCCGGCCCGCGGCGAGGTCACGCAGTTTCTCCGGCGCGCCCGGATACGTCTGCACCTCGATACCCGGCACGGTGCGCGCCATCTGGTCGTAGTTGGTGCCGAGCGTCACGCCCAGCTTCTTGCCCTTGAAGTCGTCGAGCGACTTGAAGTTGCGCGTGTCGTCCTTGCGCTGGATCAGCTGCGCGGCCGAGTACGTGTACGGCTGGCTGAAGTCGAGCGCTTCCTTGCGTTGCGGCGTGATCGTGACCTGGTTGACGATCACGTCGAACTTGCCGGCCTGCAGGCCGGCGATGATGCCGCTCCATTCGGTCGGGACGAACTGCGTCTTCACGCCGAGCTTGCCGGCGACCGCGTTCGCGACGTCGACGTCGAAACCCTCGAGCTGGCCTGACGTGCCGCGCGAATTGAACGGCGGATACGTGCCCTCGAGGCCGACGCGCAGCACGCCGGCTTTCTTCACGGAATCGAGCAGGTCTTCCGCGTGTGCGGCGACGGCCGTGAAGCCGAGGGCCGACGCGAGCAGCAGGCCCGACAGCAGGAACTTCGAACGTTTCATCGCAGATCTCCAGTGTTCAGTGTCGTGTAGGGAGCGCCGGGTATCGGTCGGACCCGGATGAGGCCGGAATACGGGCACGTAGACACTACTCGCAACCGCGCCGCGCCGGAAGTCGAATTGGCCCTGATTGCAATCGATTTCACGGCGCGGCGAGGGCCGAACGGTGCGGCGGGCGCCAGCGCAGGCAAAGCGCGGACCGATTGGATGCCGTGTCTTCAAATCCGGCCGGTTTTCGAGGATGCCAGTAAATTGTCTGTAAAATCGCGCGAGCAAAGTCCAGTGCTCGCGCCATCCGAGGGCGCGTCAAAAGAAGAAAAGGCCGTAGCCATGAACATGCAGAACACGATCGCCGCGTTGCGTGGCGGGTTGCTTCAGCAGGACCGGTTGCTGAAGCTCGATACGCCCTTGGGGGGCAACGTCCTGACCGTGCAGCGGGCAGTCGGCCGCTCGCGCATTGGGCGTGCGTACGAGTTCACGCTCGACGTGCTGTCGACCGATAGCGATCTGGAACTTAAAAAGCTGATCGCGCAGCCCGTCACGCTGTGGATCGAGCAAGGCGACCGCAGCTATCGGCCGATCAACGGATACGTGCATACCGCGCGCCGGCTGGGCGCCGACGGCGGACTCACGACCTATCAGCTCACGTTCGCCGATTTCACCCATTTCCTGAAGTTCCGTCGCGACCAGCGGCTCTGGAACGACACGACCGTCGACCAGATCATCAGCGACGTGCTGAACCAGCATCCGCAGGCCAAGGGCCATTTCCGCTTCGCGCTGTCGAAGCCGCTGCCAAATCGCTCGTACACGCGCCAGCACGACACCGACTGGCATTTCGTGCATCGGCTGATGGAGGACGAGGGGCTCTACTGCGCATGGCAGCAGGCCGACGACGGCAAGTCGCACACGCTCGTGATCACCGACAACCTGCAGGCGTTTGCGCCGCTGTCACCGGAGACGGTGAGCTTCTATCGCGGCGGTGCGGCAAGCGGGGCCGACGCGTTCACGCAATGGTCGGGCACGCGCACGCTGCAGAGCGTCACGCGGTCGACCCGCACGTTCGACTACAAGAATCCCGCGCAACCGTCGAATCCGAAAGGTACGTCGCTGCCGACGATGGCCGGCCAGGGTGAACTGCCCGACCAGCTCGAGGTGTACGAGTACACGGGCGCTTACACGTATCTGGACCAGACGCGCGGCGACCATCTGACGAAGGTGCGGATGGAGGAGTGGGAATCGCAGGCGAAGCGCTTCCACGGTGCGGGCGGCGTGCGCGCGATCGACGCCGGCCGGCGCTTCACGCTGGCCGAGCATCCCGAGCACGATCGCGATTCCGCCGATCAGCGCGAATTCGCCACGATCGAGGTCGCGTGGTGGATCGAGAACAACCTGCCCGTTGCGAGCGAAAGCGCGGACTTCCCGTACAGCCTGCGCGAGGCATTGATCCAGGCACAGGACGGTTACGGCGCCGATCCCGCGTTGCGTGTCCCGCACGACGACGGATCGACGGGCTTCTATCTCGTCGAGGTCGAGGCGCAGCGCGTGAGCGTGCCGTATCGCAGCCCGTTCGAGCATAAAAAACCGGAGATGCACCTCGAAACGGCAATCGTCGTTGGACCGCAGGGCGAGGAGGTCTATACCGACGAACTGAACCGGATCCGTGTGCAGTTCGTATGGGACCGGTTGAATCCGGCCAACGAGAACGCGTCGTGCTGGGTACGCGTGGTGCAGTCGGATACGGGCGGCGGCTACGGCGGCGTGCACGTGCCGCGTATCGGCGAGGAAGTGCTGATCGACTACGTCGGCGGCGACTGCGACCGGCCGCTGGCGGTCGGGCGCGTGTACAACGGCGCGAACCAGCCGCAGTGGCACAGCGACGGGATCCTGTCAGGGTATCGGTCGAAGGAGTATTCGGGCGGCGGCTACAACCAGCTCGTGATGGACGACGCGACCGGGCAGAACCGCGTGCAGTTGATGAGCAGCAGCGCGAACAGCCTGCTGCACCTCGGCTACCTCATCGACCAGAACGGCAATTCGCGCGGGTCGTATCTCGGCAGCGGGTTCGACTTGCGCTCGGATGCGTACGGCGCGGTGCGGGCGAGCCAGGGCCTTTACGTGACGACGCACCCGAAGGCGCCGAACAGCCAGCCGCTCGACGTGAAGGAAGCGCAGCAGCAGCTCGTGACGGGTGAAAGCCTCGTCGAAGCGATGTCGGGTGTGAGCGAGCAGCATCAGGCGGAAAGCCTGAAGGAAGCGCAGGACACGATGCGCGCGTTCACCGACGCGACGCAGGACAGCAAGTCGGGCAGCGCATCCGGCGGGCGCACGGCAGGCGGCGGCACGGGTAACGCGAACGCGTTCAAGGAACCGGTGATGCTGTTCGGCAGCCCGTCGGGAATCGGGATGTCGACGCAGCAGTCGGTGCATGTGGTCGCGAACGATCACGTGAACGTGGCGAGCGGGCAAAGCGTGCATGTCGCGGCGGGCAAGTCGCTGATCGGGAGCATCGGGCAGAAGCTGAGCCTGTTCGTACAGAACGCGGGGATGAAGCTGTTCGCGGGCAAGGGCAAGGTGGAGATCCAGGCGCAGTCGGACAACATCGAGGTGACCGCGCAGAAGGCGGTGAAGGTCGTGTCGGCGACGGATCGCATCGAGATCGCGGCCGATCAGGGGATTCTGCTGACGAGCGGCGGCGGGTATATCCGCATTCAAGGCGGGGACATCGAGATTCATACGCCTGGCGCGGTCGATGTGAAGGGGGCGTCGCATACGTTCGCGGGGCCGGCGAGCATGGGATATCCGTTGCCGAGTCCACGGCCGGATCAGCCGGGGCAGCTGGAGCTGTTTCACAAGTACGTGAACGGCGAGGCGGTGAAGGGCGGGCTGTTCACGGTGAAAGACGTGAACGGTGCGGTGCTGAAGAAGGGGGCGCTCGACAACAGCGGCTACACGGTCGTGAGCGGGCTGCCGCCGGGTGCGGTACGTGTCGAGTTCGGGAAGGATCCGCGCGAGTCGGATCAGCCGGCGAACTATTTCAAACAGGCGAAATGGCCAGCGGAGCCGGTCGAGCCGTCGCCGGAGGCGGCCCAGTCAGCGGCAACGGGACAGCTTGCCAGCCAGTTGCAAGGGATGGCCCCTGCTGCTGCGACGGCAGCCATGGGGCTCGTGAGCGGTGGCGGTGCAGGTGCAGCGCTGGGCGCACTGGCGAGTTCCGCGTTGCCGGCTGCGGCGGGCGCGCTGGGTGGAGCAGGTGCAGTCTCCGCGCTGCAGACGGCGTCGAGCCTGGGCAGCGCCGCTAAGCAGGTGGCCGGGATGGTGCAGGCGGCACGGCAAGGCGGACTCGCGGCGCTGGCCGCGCCGGCGGCGAATGCGGCGTCCGGGGCGTTGCAAGGCGCCTTGCCGGGCGTCGCCGGTATCGCGGGCAAGGGCGCCACGACCGTGGCCTCGGCCGCGGGAGCGACGGGCATGAAGCTGCCGACGAGCGGGTTTGGCGGACCGCTGAAATCCTGAGAGCGCGGCGGCTCGTCAGCCGCCCGAATATAACGAACTGAACGAAGAACGACATGGCACAACAACTTCCGCCGGGCGCAGAGAAGGAACAGGCCGTTACCTGGCTCAGCGATGTTTCTCCGAAGGATGTCGCCGCGGTCGGCAACCGCTTCGATGCGTGGTTGCGCAAGATCAGCGGCAACCACATCACGTTCGAGGACGTGAAGACGTTTGCCGGTGCGGTACCGATCATCGGCAACATCATGGCAATGGTCGACGCGCTGGGCGATATTGCCGAGATCATCGAGAAGCGCGGCGGCCAGGTGCTCGACTACATGAGCCTTGCGATCAACCTGCTTGGCATCATCCCGGTTCCGCCGACGCTTGCGCCTTTCCGGATGTCGGCGCGCCCGCTGCTTGCGCTCGTTCGCCACGAATTGCTGATGACGCGCAACAACCTCGGCGCGGCGATCATCTCCGTGCTGGTCACGCATATCAACGCGACTTGCGCGACCGAGATCGAGGATTTTCTCAACAAGCTGAAGTCCGGCCTCGTCGAACTGCTCAACGGATGCGCATCGACGTGCCAGGAGCTCATGCTCGCGCTGGCGACCGGCATGGACAAGGCGCTGCACGGGCAACTCTTCGACGCCAACGCGAATCTGAAGCGACAGCAGGAGATCGCAAAGAAGATGGCGGACGAGCGGCCGTGGTACAGCCCGAGCCGTGTCGGCGACGGCATCCAGTTTGCGTACGAGGGGACCAAGGCGCTGGGAAAGAAGGTTGTCAACAAGACGGCGGGCACGGTGGCGAAGCTCGCGCCGGATGCGTGGCTCGAGCCGTTTCGCGGCACGGTGACGTTCCTTCGGACCGAAGCGCCGAAGATCGCGGCGTCGATTCGTTCGCTTGCCGGCAGCGAAGAAGGCAAGATGATGTGGCTGGTCTTGCAGCTGATCGAGGCCGTTGGCCGCGTCAAGGCGCGCGCGAAGCTTCATGAGCAGAGTACGGACGTCAAGGCGAACGGGAAGAGCCAGGCGAAGAAGACGCGGGAGCAGGAAGGGCTGGAGAAAGTCGACGGACAAGCGCCGGTCGAAGGGGCGGGGAGGAGCACGTGCAAGGCGTGCGGGCTCGGGGCATCGGAGGCATCAATCGATTTCGCGTTCGGCGACGAAACGTTCTCCCACGTGGATTTCGACCTGCCGGGCGCCATGCCGCTCGTTTGGGAGCGTACTTATCGTTCTCGTCTGTCGGCTTATGACAATGGCGAACTGGGTGCGCGATGGATCACGCCCTATACGACGCGCATTGACATCAAGAACGGTCAGTGGATCTATCGCGATGCGGAAGGGCGCAGCATCGAGTATCCGGCACTCGCGGCCGGCGCGGTGCACGATGATCTGTCGGAGAACCTGACGCTGTCGCGGCTCGACGATACATGGGTGACGATCGCATACGGCCATGCCGTGCTGCATGTGTACGAGCGTCGCGGCGACGTGTTCCGTCTCGCGATGCAGAAGGACCGTGCCGGCAACACGATCACGCTGGACTACGATGCGCTCGATCGCCTGGCGCGTCTGATCGATTCGAGCGGCAATGTGCTCGCGTTCGAGCACGATCGGCATGGCCGGATCGTGCAGATCGAACACGTGCTCAAGGATGGTGTTCGTCGCACGCTGACGAGCTACGAATACGATGCCGACGGCGATCTCGTGCGCGCGGTCGATCGCCACGGCAATGCGCGGACGTATCAGTATCGCCGTCACCTTGTGACGCGCTATACCGATCGCACGGGCCGCGGGATGACGCTCGAATGGGATGGCGCGGATGCCGAGGACAACGCAAACGCGAAGTGCATTCGCGAATATGCGGATGACGGCAGCCTCGATCTCCGGCTCGCATGGAATCCGAACATCCGTCTGACCTACGTGACCGATGCGCTCGGACAGATGACGCGGTACTACTTCAACATCCACGGTTACGTGTATCGGATCGTGTATCCGGACGGTAACCAGGAGTGGTTTCGGCGCGATGCTCATCACAATCTGGTACTGCACATCCGGCAGGATGGCAGCATCGAACGGAGTGAATACGACGCGCGCGGCAATTTGGTCTGGCAGGAGCGGGCGGACGGTAGCGTCGTCGAGATGGCATACGACGACAAGGATCAGATGATCCGACTCGTTGATCCGAACGGACATGTGTGGCAGCGCAAGTACGACGACGCGGGCAATCTCGTCGAGGAGATTGATCCGCTCGAGCACTCGACGAAGTACATCTACAACGACAAGGGATTGCCGACACAGATCACCGATGCGAAGGGTGGGTCGAAGGCGCTGGAGTACAACGATGGTGGGCGGTTGACGAGCTTCACGGACTGCTCCGGAAAGAAGACGGAGTGGCGCTACGACGATATCGGGCGCGTGATTGAGGCAAAGGACGCATCGGGGGGCGTGGTCGCATATGACTATGGCCCGAACGGCCAACTCACGGCAATTCGTTCACCGGCCGGAGTTGCGTATGTGCAATACGACGCCGAGGGGCGTTTGTTGCGGCATACCGATCAACTCAATCGATCGATGCGATACAGCTATGACGCGGTTGGCCGGATGGCGAGCCGCACGGATGCGCTCGGGCGGACGCTTGCATTTCGCTATGACCGTCTCGGTCGCTTAGTCGCGCTGACTGATGCGAACTTTGCAACGTACCAGTTTCACTATGATCCGGCGGGGCGGCTGATCGAGGAAATCGGCTTTGACGGCAAGTCGACGCGCTATGAATACGACAAAGAAAACGGCAGGCTTGTTTCTGTGGACACAGCGGGTTGCGTGATGTCGGTTGATGTCGATGCGATTGGCCGTGTGATGAAGCGTGTCGTGGGGGAATACGAGGAACGGTTTGCCTACGACCCAAGCGGCAGGTTGATCGATGCGGTGAACCGATACAGCCGTGTGCAGTCCTTCTTCGATCCGGTTGGTAACCTTGTGCGCGAACATCACGCTTACGATCTGTTCGGGGAACGGCGCAGCTACGTGTGGCACCACGAATACGACGAACTTGGCAACCGACGACGTACCGTGCGGCCAGATGGTCATGCGGTCGACTGGTTGATGTACGGTTCCGGACACGTGCATGGAATGCAACTCGATGGTGAGGAGCGGGTGCAATTTGAGCGCGATGACCTTCATCGCGAGACGGTGCGCGTCCTGTCGAGCAAGGTCGGGCAGCGTACGCACTACGATCTTGCGGGACGTTTGCTTCAGCAGACGATTCAGCGGTCGACGGCACCTGCACCGCTTGCCGAGCGGCGGTATCGCTATGATGCAGTGGGGCAATTGTCTCGGATCGAGGACAGCCGTAAGGGCGGGACCGACTATCGATACGATCCAGTCGGGCGGTTGATCGAAGCGATCAGTCCGGTTGCGAAGGAGCGGTTTGCGTTCGATCCGGCGAACAACATCATCGATCCGACTACGTCTGCGGAGGCGCCAGCATCCCGTCCAAGCCCGGTGCGACCGGAAAGCACGTTGCCGGTCGAGGTGCCGAAGGTGCTCGGTAACCTGCTGAAGGCGTATGCGGGAATGCACTTCGAGTACGACGCACGCGGGAATCTGGTGCGCAAGCGTACGCCTGCGGGCGAGCAGGAGTATGAGTGGGATGAGTTCAATCGTTTGCTGTCGGCGCGGGTTGCGGAGACATCGCGGCAGAGTCAGTCACGGTATTTCTACGACGCATTCGGTCGCCGGATCGCAAAGGAGGTGAACGGCGAGCGCACGGTGTTCGGGTGGGATGGTGACACACTGGCGTATGAGAGCGATGGCGAGTGCGGTACGCACTATATCTACGAACCGGGGACGTTTGTGCCGCTGGCGCAGTATGTGTCTGAGCCAGTCTTGGGAATCGAGACACCGGGGTGGGAGAATACCGACCGCTATGTGCCAGAGGAAGATCCGCTGCAAAAGATGCCGGAGCGGCGAGGCGGCGCGACACTGTTCTATTACCACTGCGACCAGATCGGGACCCCTCAGTTGTTGACAGATGATGACGGTGACGTCGTGTGGGAGGGGGCATATAAGGCGTGGGGAGAGGCGCGAGAGATTATTGCGCGTGTATCGACAGCGGCAGGAATTGCGCCGAGAAATCCGCTGCGGTTTCAGGGGCAGCAGGTTGATGAGGAGACGGGGCTTCACTATAACCGGCACCGATACTATGATCCGAGTAGCGGACGGTTCATTAGTAAGGATCCGATTGGCCTCATCGGCGGCATTAATGTCTATCAATACGCACCCAACCCGATAGGCTGGATCGACCCACTTGGGTTAAAGAAATGTCGCCCTTGTCCGGAGGATTGCGAGAAAATTCTTTCGGAGTCAGGCCGTAAATTCGGACCGTATAACAATGTTCCGGCAGATTCGCATCACGTAATACAAAACGCGGCTATGAAAGGCGTCCCAGGATACGATGATGCTGCTGCGAACGCTGCACCTTCGGTGCAATTGGCGGGGCCGTCACACGAAATTGGGTCGGAGCATTATGTTGCGACACAATCGCAGCGTCAGAGAGGTGTCGGCGGTACATATGCAGCGGAGCGTCGGGTTGCATACCGGGCGCTACGCCGAGCTGGTTTTTCTGCAGATGAAACTCGCTGCCATGTAATGCGAGCTGACAATTATTTCTCCAGTATGGGCGTTACGGCTGATACGCCGACTCGGGTGCCAGGGAATAGAAATAGTTCAACTAGGAGGTGGTAGTGTGAGCAAATGGATTACAGATGATATGATTTTGGAGATGTCCAAAATATGTGAATGCTTTTCGAAAAATATTTTCGAAAAATTGGTTTCGGATGGAAATTTTGATGCCAAAGAGTCGGAGGGAGTTAAGAGGAATATTTTGGAATATCTGTGCGGGGATATTCTGGATGAGAATGCGCTGAAAAGGATTGGAGTCCCTGATCGAGGCTACATCGTTAGTCACGTGAAGTTGTATGAAATTGATCCGGGGGCGCCATCGGAGTCCAGTAAGAGGGTGCAACTCGATCTAATAATAGATGGCGTTGAAAGTGACCTTACTCTTGTTATGCATGCATATAAAATGGCTGAAAAGGATAGGATTTTGATTTACGATGCTCTAACTTTGTAGGGTCGGTTTGCTGCTGAATGAGAGTGAGGCTTTGCGTTTCCGTGTTATTCTTTTTCGACGGGGCGTGCAGTCCCTCAGTTGAGGCGAGGTGATGTTGATACGTATCGATTGGCGTGAATTGTATGTTGATGAGTAAAAAATTTCGATATTGATGCAAGGTGGGTCATCTTCGCTTCTTTTTTTGATTGGTTCGGAAAGGGGAGCAGATGATTGCGTACGATTTCGATTCGGACCTGATCGCCATATTATGTCTATTTGGCTAGGGAGTCTGATGAAGAAGATGGTGACTTCGTAAGTGTGGCGATCACGGAATTCGTAGTATCTTGCCCAAATTTCAATCGGCAAAAAGTATAGATGTGGGATGCAGGTTTCAAGTGGTGTTTAGGAGGAGCGCGCGGGGGTGTCAGGATTTCCGTGTTCAAGGCGGGTGGAGCAATTACTCGGAACGCCGGATGAATCGATCTGCGTAAAGGATAGCGAATTGGTTCATGGCGGTCTTCCAGTCATGCGCGGCACTTCCCCAATTCGCGGTGATGTTGCGCAAGGCCAGCCAGATGAGCTTGGTGGCGGCCTCATCGGTCGGGAAGTGACCACGGGTCTTGATGATCTTGCGCAGCTGCGAGTTGATATTTTTCAATCGCGTTCGTCGTGTAGATGATCTTGCGCCCGCCCGGCGGAAACGCGAAGAACGGGATCACGCGATCCCAGGCGTTGCGCCACGCGCTACTGACGGTCGGGAATTTCTGGCCCCACGGGCCATTCGCAAACGCATCGAGTTCGGCCTGAGCAGCTTCCGCGCTGGGCGCGGCATAGATCGGTTTGATCGCCGCGGCCAGTCCTCGGCGGTCCTTCCAACTGGCGTAGTCCAGGCTGTTGCGGATCAAATGGACGATGCAGGTTTGCAGCGTCGTGGCCGGAAATACTGCTGCCAGGGCCTCGGGCATGCCCTTCAGACCGTCGGTCACGGCGATCAAGATGTCGTGAACGCCGCAAGTCTCCAGATCGTTGAGTACCTTCATCCAGAACTTGGCGCCCGCGGTGTTCTCGATCCACAGACCCGGGATCTCCCACGTGCCGTCGGGCAGCACGCCCAGCGCCAGGTACACCGCCTTGTTGCGCACGACGGCGTCTTCGCGAATCTTGACCCGCAGTGCGTTGAAAAACACCACCGGATACATCGGCTCAAGCGGCCGGGCCTGCCAGGCGGTTACTTCGGCCATGACCTCGTCGGTGACCGAGCTGATGAAGTCGGGTGAGACCTCGGTGCCGTACTGTTCCAGCAGGAAGCCCTGAATCTCGCGCACGGTCATGCCCCGGGCATACATGGCGACGATCTTGTTGTCGAAGCCCGTGAAGCGCCGTTCGTGCTTGGGAATAAGGATGGGGTCGAAGCTGCCTTCGCGGTCGCGCGGCACCTCGATGCGAATCGGACCGTCTTGGCACCTTTGCCGTTGCGCTGATTCGTGGCGTTGGTCGGTTTGGCCGCACCGGCGGGGTAGCCGAGATGATGATTCATCTCGCCGCCCAACGCCCGTTCGATCAGCGCCTTCTTGAGCGCCAGTGTCGCGGCATTGATGGCTTCGGCCGTCATCGGACCGTTGCAGAACCGCTCAAGCAGCTCGGCCGGAATCGCCGGCAGAGCCGCCGGCTGGGCTTTCGGTTTGCAAGGCATACACTCTCCTTGAGAGCATGTTATGCCTTAAACACGAAATTCCTGACAGGCCCCAACAACGCGCGCTGAGCAATCTCAGGGCCCCGGATTCGGCATAATCACGGCTTGCCACCGTGGCCTCACGATTCCAGCAACGCCTTCCCTCCGTTCAACCGCAATACCTATGTCGACCACCTACGCGACCACTGCGTCGCTGCAGCACATCCTCGAACACCCTGGAGATTTTTCCGGATGGCTCTGCCTGCCGCCGACGCCGTGGACGCTCGATACCGAGGGCGAATTCGCCGATGACGCTGACCACGCCGAAGGCACCACTCCACCCGCAGCCGCACCACACCCCGACTGGCGTGTCACGCTGAACAGCGCGACGATCGAGGACATCGTGATCAACGCACATGACCAGGTCGACGAACCGAGCATCGCGCAACTATTCGACGCATTCGTGTTCTACGTCGACAACGAAGAATTCATCCTGCTCTGAAGGCGCTCGCCACGCGCCACAGTAAAAAAGGACCGCCGAGCGGTCCTTTTTCCATGCAGCATCAACGTCGAACGAAGCCCGCCCCTCAAGGCAACGAAATCGTCAAATTAGCCGACTCCGGCCCGACCTTGATCACCTGCGAATAAGGCGCCAACGCCTGCAGCGTCTTGTCCTTGAGATAAGTATTGAGCCCGAGGTACCCGAGCAGTGCCACGAGTGCAAACACCGCCCCGATCGCCCAAACCGGCACCTCACGCTTCAACCGATGCGCGATCTGATCCGGCAACGGCCAATGCGGCGCGAACGGCGCCCGCTTGCCTTTCATATGCGCGATCTCATCGCCCAGCCGCGCGGTGAGGTAAGCGAGCTTCTCCGGCCCTTCGAGCAGATACTTGCCCTGGAACCCGAGCAGCAGACACATATGAAACACCTCGAGCGACTGCAGCCGCGCCGCGCCCTGCGCACGGCAATCCTCGAGATACTGATAGAACTTCTCGCCCGCGAGCTGCTCGCCGAACAGCACGAGCTGCAGCGGCCGGCGTTCCCAGTCGGCCCGGATCTTGAACTGCGACGACAGCACCATCTCGTCGATCGCGGCGCAGAACGCGAATTTCGCGCCGTAGACGTCCTCGGCAGCGATATTCAGCTTCTTCGCACCGCGCTCGAAATCCGACAGGAACTCCTGGATCCGCGTGCTGAACTCGCTCGCGCTGTCCGGTTCCCGCCCGTTCTTGAGCAGGAACAGCATGAAGAAGCCGTCGTACAGCAAATCGAGCAGCGAACGCGCCTGGAACGCGGAGTCCGTCGACGCCGGGGTATGCATGGGTGCCGGCGCGTTGTCGCCGAACAGGGAAGGCGCGTAGCTCATGATGTGACCGCGATCAGTTCGAATTTCAGGTCATTGATGCCAGTCGGCGCATAGATCATCGCGGACTGGGCCTGCAGCATGCGCTCGTACAGCGGGCTGCGCGAATCGAGCGCGAAGTAGCACGCGCCCGGCCGCACCGGAATCGCGGGCGGCACCTGCGGCGTGTACGACAGCCGCACGCCGGGCATCGCCGACAGCACGAGCTTGTCGACGTCGTCGGGCGCGCCGACCTTGAAGCGGGCCGGCACGGCATCGACGAGCTCGACGCTCGGCATGTCCGCGGACACGGCCAGATAGAACTCGGTCTTGTCGTCGATCTTGCCGGAGTCGAGGCGGCCCAGGTGGAACGACGGACGTACCTCGTCGAGCGTGATCGCGAAATAGCGCGTCGAGATCACGGTGTCGAGCAGCTCGCGCAGCATCAGGTCGAGACGCGCAAAGCTCGGCCCCGGATCGTCGTGGCGGTAGACGGGCAGGTCGGCGAGCGAATAACCCTTCGAGAACGTCATCAACTGGCCCGCGAGGCGCAGCAGTTCCTGGAACAGCCGCTCGGGATGCAGCGCCGCGTGCTGGTGCAGGTGCGCGAGCGTCGCGAATGCGGCGTTCGCGGTGTGCAGCAGCCAGAACGATGCGATGTCGCCCGAGCGGAACTCGATGATGTTCTTCGACGGCTCGCGGTGGAAACCGTACAGCGCGTTCACCTTCGCCTGCAGCGCGTCGACGAGCTGGCGCAGCCGCTGGTGCAGGATCGGCGATGCCTCGATCGCGAGGCACGGCGGCACGAAGCTGTCGTCGATCTCGAAACCGGAGGTCGCGGTGCGGCGCACGCGGACGAGCGGCACCGACAGCAACTGGTCGCGCGGTTCGCTGTGCGCGATCAGTTTGACCTGCGTCTTCAGGAGCGTGATGTCGGCTTCGGCGGCATCGGTGAAGTTGTCGGCGACGCTCGTCTGCTCGCTGACGAAGCGCGTCATGAAGCCGGCGGCCGGATCGTCGCTGTAATTGGTGCCGTTCTCGCGCAGCGGGTGCAGCGCGAGATAGAACACGAATTCGTTGATGCCCTCGGGCAGCGTATCCAGCGCGATCGGCGGCGGCAGGTCGTCGGCCTGCGGCGCGGCATACAGCGCACCGTCCGGAAACACGAGCGCGAGTTCGGCGACCCGCAGCACATTGCTGCCGAGCGCGTCGCGATCGATGCGCACCGAGCGCACGCCCCAGTTGTACGGCTGGATCGCCTGGATGGACTCGAACAGGCGCGCCTCGTGGTACGCGTCCTGTCGCTGAAAGTGTTGAGGCCGGAGGAACAGCCCTTCCCCCCACAGCACCTTGGCCGAATAACTCATGTCAAATCCGGTTAATGTGGCGTTGCGATGTAATCGATTTGGTCGTGCCCGAATTAAATCGCCAATTGTTAACTCTTGTTAATTGACATTCGTGCGACATGTTTAACCGCAGGACACTGAAGACAGCATATTCAGCGGTTGTGACGGCGCACCCTGCTGCGGTGCAATGACGGTGCCATCGGTGACCGTCATCGCGCAATTATGCAGGCCGATGATTATGCCGGATTTCTCCGACTTCACCGGATCGAACGTCAGTTTCCATCGCTGGAGTGCGGGATCGCGGAACAGCGCGACGATGCCGAACGCCTGCGCCTCGCGCGAAACCTTCTCGGTCGCCGTATAGCGCTGGCCCGGAATCAGCGTGATTTCACGTACGTTCAGCAGGTCGGCGCCGAGTGCGGCCTTTTCCTTGGTCGGATCGGTGAAGGCGTCGAACGGCGCTTGCTGGAACGACGTCGGGTCCTTCAGCGTATAGAGCCGCACGACGAGCGCGAGCGGCTTGTTGTCGGTCGCGGCATTCAGGTTCGGCGCCGCGGCGAGCGTGATGCCGAGGTTGCGCGGCGGCTTTTGCGCGTCGGGTACCTCGGGCTTGCCGATGCCGGCCGCGGACATCACGGCGCTCGCGGCCGAGCCGAGCAGCGGGGCGGCCGCGCATCCGGCCAGCAGGGCGCACGCAACCAGCGGCAGCGCGTAGCGAATCATGGACGATCTCATGTGTTTCCGGCGTGCCGCCTTTATCCCTGTCAAGACTGCCAGGTATTTCCGCGATCGCTGCGAATCCCCGGCGTTACATTGTTCAACTATTAAGCGCGCCGGCGTCTCGGCGGGCATCCGGAAATTTTTTCCGCCGCCCGGGCGGCGCGTCGTGCGACCAGTAAAACTTGCGCATTCCGGCCGAAAGAAAAACCGCCGCGAGCCTGCGGCGATAGGCCATTCGAGGGGGTAGCGCCCGGTTTTAAAAGGAATTACTCTTCACACGACGATTGAATTATGAAAAATTGATCGGTACTATACCCGCGCGCTTCTTGCAAAGCAAAAGAACCAGATTCTCAACGATTTAAAACTCACGCGCCGGTGGAAATAACGATGAAAGACCGTCTCTTCGCAAAACTGTCTGGGGTAGTAGTGGCTTGCGGCGTGATCGCCGGTTGTGCGAGCCAGCCTCCCGCGCCGCCGACTGCCGAGGTGTTCAACAAGTCGCTGGCCGATGCAGACGCCGTTGCGAAGGCGGGGGACCAGGACAAGGCGCTCGGCCTTTACCAGCAACTCGCGAAGTCGGATCCGACGCGCGAGGAGCCGTGGTCGCGCATTGCGCAAATCCAGTTCGCACAGAACCACTACGGCCAGGCAATCGTTGCCGCGCAGGAAGCGCTGCAGCGCGACGCGACCGACCGTCAGGCGAAGAGCGTGCTGGCCGTGGCCGGCCTGCGGATCGCGACGCAGTCGCTCGGCGAGCTGCGCCAGGATGCGTCGCTCGCGGGCGACGCGAAGTCCGATGCGCAGGCGCTCGCGAAGCAGCTGCGCGACACGCTCGGCGAATCGGCGCTGTTCCCGCCTGAAACGAAGGTCGTGAAGCCGCGCCCGCCGCGCCGCGTCGTCCATCGTCCGAAGGGCGTTGCCGCACCGGCCGCCGAAGCGGCGGCAGCCACCACGCCGACGCCGCCCGCCACGCCGCAAAAGGGCAGCGCCGATCCGTTCGGCGCACTGCGCAACTGAAACCGCAACTGACGCGATAACCACAACTAACCTGGGAGCCGTCGAGATGGCCAAGAAAGAAAGCATTCAGAAAAGCTTGCAGAAAATTCGGCCGCCGCGCGTCCAGCTGACCTACGAGGTCGAGAAGGGCGATGCGATCGAGGTGAAGGAACTGCCGTTCGTCGTCGGGGTCGTCGGCGATCTGGCGGGCCAATCCGAAATCGAGCAGCCGAAGCTGCGCGACCGCAAATTCGTCAACATCGACCGCGACAATTTCGACGACGTGATGAAGGCGATCGAGCCGCGTGCCGCGTTCCAGGTGGAAAACCGCCTGAGCCCGGAAGGCGGCAAGTTCGCGGTCGACCTGAAGTTCCGCTCGCTGTCGGATTTCAGCCCGGACGAAGTCGTCGAACAGGTCGAGCCGCTGCGCCGCCTGCTCGAGGCGCGCTCGAAGCTCGCCGACCTGCGCAACAAGCTCGCCGGCAACGACAAGCTCGAGGATCTGCTGTCCGAGGTGCTGAAGAACACGCAGCAGCTGCAGGAGCTCGCGAAGGGCACCGGCGGCGACAAAGACGGCGAATGACGACGGAGTGTTGAGATGAACCAGCAAACGGCTGCGGCCCAAGCGAGCGGCGCGGAATACGCCGCCGGGACTTCGCTGCTCGACGACATCGTCGAGAAGAGCAAGGTCGCGAAATCCGATTCCGAGCATGCCCGCGCGAAGGACCTGATCGGCGAACTCGCGCACCAGGTGCTCGACGGCACGGTGATCGTGTCGGACAACCTGTCGGCCACGATCGACGCGCGCGTCGCGGAACTCGACCGCCTGATCTCCACGCAGCTTTCCGCAGTGATGCACGCGCCGGAATTCCAGCGCCTCGAGAGCACGTGGCGCGGGATGGACTACCTGGTCAAGGAAAGCAACACGGGCCAGACGATCAAGATCAAGGCGCTGCACGCCCCGAAGCGCGACCTCGTGCGCGACTTCAAGGGCGCGAGCGAGTTCGACCAGAGCGCGCTGTTCAAGAAGGTCTACGAAGAAGAATTCGGCACGTTCGGCGGCTCGCCGTTCGGTGCGCTGATCGGCGATTACGAGATCTCGCGCCAGCCGGAAGACCTGTACTTCATCGAGCAGATGTCGCGTGTCGCGGCGGCTGCCCATGCGCCGTTCATCGCGTCGGCGTCGCCGGAGCTGCTCGGCCTCGAGTCGTTCGCCGACCTCGGCAAGCCGCGCGATCTCGCGAAGGTGTTCGACACGGTCGAATACGCGAAGTGGAAGTCGTTCCGCGACTCGGAGGATTCGCGCTACGTCGGCCTGACGCTGCCGCGCTTCCTCGGCCGCCTGCCGTTCAATCCGAAGGACGGCCAGACCGCGGAGCGCTTCAACTTCGTCGAGGACGTCGACGGCACCGAGCACGACAAGTACCTGTGGTGCAACGCGGCGTGGGCCTTCGCAGCCCGCCTGACGGCTGCATTCGACGACTTCGGCTGGTGCGCGGCGATTCGCGGCGTCGAAGGCGGCGGCCTCGTCGAGGATCTGCCGACCCACACGTTCAAGACGGACGACGGCGAAGTCGCGCTGAAGTGCCCGACCGAGATCGCGATCACCGATCGCCGCGAGAAGGAACTGAGCGACCTCGGTTTCATCCCGCTCGTCCATTGCAAGAATTCCGATTACGCCGCGTTCTTCGCCGCGCAGTCGGTGCAGAAAGCGAAGAAATACAGCACCGACAGCGCCAACGCGAACGCCGTCCTGTCCGCCCAGCTTCAATACATCTTCTCGGTATCGCGTGTTGCGCACTACCTGAAGGCGATGATGCGGGACAAGATCGGCAGCTTCGCCTCGGCGCAGAACGTGGAAACATTCCTCAACCGGTGGATTTCGCAGTACGTGCTGCTCGACGACAACGCGTCGCAGGAGCAGAAGGCGCAATTCCCGCTGCGCGAGGCTTCCATACAAGTGTCGGAGATTCCGGGGAAGCCGGGCTCGTATCGTTCGGTCGCATTCCTGCGCCCGCACTTTCAGCTCGACGAACTCTCGATTTCTCTGCGACTTGTCGCTGATCTGCCCAAATCGGCAAATTCATAAGCGAGCAAAATCGCCCGGGCGGGCCGCCTGGGTAGGACGTTAAAACCACCTCTTTGGGGAGTAGAAGGGCCATGTTACACATTCACTTGCAATTTGGTAGCCCGGCAGTCAAGGGCGAGTCGGCTGACAAGGACCATCAGGGCTGGCTTGAGCTGAAGTCGTGGGATCACTCGATCGTGCAGCCGCGTTCGGCAACGGCGTCGTCGGCCGGCGGCCTGACGCAGACGCGGTGCGAACACGGCGACATGGTGTTCTCGAAGGAAATCGATTCGTCGAGCCCGCTGCTGTACCAGCACGCGTCGGGCGGCACGACGTTCGACGAAGTGACGATCCATTTCTCGCGCGCCGACGGTGAAGGCAAGCGCGTGCAGTATCTGGAAGTCAAGCTCAAGTACGTGATCATCTCGAGCATCGCGCCGAGCGTCCGCGAGGAAGGCCTGCCGATCGAGACGTTCTCGCTGAAGTACGCAGCCGTGCAGTGGAAGCAGACCCAGCAGAAGATCGGCGGCAACCAGGGCGGCAACACGCAGGGCGCCTGGAGCCTGACGAAGAACGACAAGACCTACGCGGTCTAAGGTCGGTTGCGGCAACGGGGCGCACGGCGTCCCGTTGCCGTTTTCGCTGTGCACGCCGGCTGATGAAACGATTCGAACCCAGTTTTCTCGACAAGCTGTTCGACGACGAACCGCACCTGCCGGCCTCGGCAGCGATGCGGCAATTGTCGCTGGACGAGCTCAAGAACACGGTCGCCCGCGACGTCGAGGCGATCCTCAACACGCGTATCGCGCATACCGAGAGCGAGCTGGCGGCGCTGCCCGAATGCCAGAAGTCGGTGCTGACCTACGGGCTGAACGATTTCGCGGGGCTGAGCCTCGCGAGCCACTACGACCGCGCGTTCATCTGCAAGTCGATCCAGCAGGCCATCGCGCGCCATGAGCCGCGCCTGCAGCAGGTGCAGGTGACGTTCGAGCTGAACGAGCAAGCCACCAACGCGCTCTATTTCGCGATCCAGGCGCTGCTCGTCGTGCACCCGGCCGAAGAGCCGGTGAGTTTCGACGCGATGCTGCAACCGTCGACGCTGCAGTATTCCGTCACGCGCGCACGCGCCGCGAGAATGCAGTAAATCAAGCCGCCGAGCGGGCCGGACCGCCCGGTGGTTGATCAGGTCCGGCAGGAAATATTGAGGTTCGGGGTCGTCGATGGAAGAATTGCTGCCGTATTACGAGCGCGAATTATCGTTTTTGCGGCGCTATTCGCGAGATTTCGCCGAACGCTATCCGAAAATCGCGGCGCGGCTCGCGCTGTCCGGCGAGCATTGCGAGGATCCACACGTCGAGCGGATGATCGAGTCGTTCGCGCTGCTCGGCGCGCGCATCAACAAGAAGCTCGACGACGACTACCCCGAGTTCACCGAAGCGCTGCTGGAAGTGCTGTATCCGCACTACCTGCGGCCGTTCCCGTCGTGCTCGATCGCGCAGTTCACGCCGGCTTCGCCCGGTCAGCAGACCGAACCGGTCGTGATCGAGCGCGGCACCGAGCTGAAGAGCCGTCCGATCCGCGGCGTGCAGTGCCGGTTTCGCACCGCCTACGACGTGACGCTCGCGCCGATCCGCATTTCGGAGGCCCGTTACACGCCGGTCGCGCTCGCGCCGAGCGCGACGGTGCTGCCGTCGAACGCGACGGGCGTGATCTCGATCACGTTCGAATCGCTCGCCGCGCAGCTCGATCTCGGCGCGCTGAAGCTGTCGACGCTGCGCGCGCACCTGCACGGCGAGCAGTCGTTCGTCGCCGCGCTTACCGACTGCCTGTTCGTCAACGTGCTGGGCGCGTATGTCGAGCCGGAACGCAACGGCCGCTGGACCGCGCTGCGCAAGCTGCCGATCGCGCAGGCCGGTTTCGACGAAGACGACGCGCTGATCGACTATCCGGCGAAATCGCATCCCGCGTATCGCCTGCTCACCGAATACTTCGCGTTCCCCGACAAGTTCGATTTCGTCGATTTCGACCTCGCGGCGATCACGCGCGCGTCGGGCCGCTGCCAGCGCGCGACGCTGCATCTGGTGCTGCAGGACGTGCGCAGCGATTCGCACGTCGCGCGGCTGCTCGAGCTGCTGACGCCGAGTCATTTCCGGCTGTTCTGCACGCCGATCGTCAACCTGTTCCGTCAGCACGGCGAGCCGATCCGCGTCACGCATCGCGCGGTGTCGTATCCGGTGATTGCCGAGGCGCGGCGCGCGTTCGCGTACGAGGTGTACTCGATCGACTCGGTGAAGCTCGTCAGGCAGCAGGCGCACGAGGAGTCGGTGATCGAATTCCGGCCGTTCTACTCGCTGCATCATGGTGAATCGGCGCGGATCGGCCACTACTGGTTCGCGCGCCGCAACGACTGGGTCGCGCAGAAGAGCCCCGGCTACGAAACCGAAATCTCGATCGTCGATATCGACTTCGAGCCGACGTCGCCGCAAACCGACACGCTGAGCCTCGACCTCACCTGCACGAACCGCGATCTGCCGGCGATGCTCGCGTTCGGCCTCGAAGGCGGCGACCTGTTCCAGGAGGGCGGTGCGCAGACGAGCGGCATTTCGATGCTGCGCCGCCCGACGCAGAGCGTGCGCTTCGAGCGCGGCCGCGCCGCGCACTGGCGGCTCGTGTCGCATCTGGCGCTCAATCACGTGTCGCTGGTCGCGCACGGCCTTGCGCCGCTGAAGGAAATGCTGACGCTGTACGACCTGCGGCGCACGGCCGTGTCGATGCGCCAGATCGACGGCCTCGTCGGGGTCGAGCAGCGCGGCGCCGTGCAGTGGCTGCCCGGCAAGCCGTTCGCGACCTTCGTGCGCGGCATCGAGATCCGGCTCACGATCGACGAGGAGCACTTCGTCGGCGCGAGCCTCGCGTCGTTCGTGCGCGTGCTCGACAGCTTCTTCGGGCTGTACGTCCATCTCAACAGTTTCGTTCAATTGGTCGTCGTGTCGAAGCGCACCGGCGAGGAGATCATCCGATGCAAGCCCCGAACCGGCGAATCGATCCTGGCGTAGTCGACGCGCTGCTCGACGAGCCGCACCGCTTCGAATTCTTCCAGGCGGTGCGCGTGCTCGAAGGGCTGTTCGCACGGCAGGCGTCGGACGCGCCCGGCGCATGGCGGCAGGGCGACGTGGTCGCGCAGCGCATCGAGTTCCGCAATACGCTGTCGCTCGGTTTTCCGCCGAGCGAGATCGAAGGTGTGCGCTCGTTCGACGACGGCGGCGCGCTGCTCGATTCGGGCGAGCAGCGTACCGCCGCGCTCGCGGCCGGCGAGCTCGGCCACGTCGAGCTGACGCCCGCGTTCTTCGGGCTGCTCGGCGGCCAGGGGGCGCTGCCGCTGCATTACACCGAGCAGATCGTCGCGCGGGAGTACCTGCGGCGCGATCATGCGGCGCGCGCGTTCTTCGACGTGTTCTCGAACCGCGCGACCGCGCTGTTCTACGCGGCGTGGAAGAAATACCGGCTGCCGTTCCATTACGAGCTCGATCGCGACGAGCGCTATCTGCCGCTGCTGCTCGCGATCGCGGGCGTACCGAGCGACGAGGTGCGCGACAGCCTCGCGGCCGGCCCGGGCGGCGTGCTCGACGAAGCCGTCGCCGGTTACGCGCTGGCCGCACGGCACCGGCCGATGTCGGCCGCGTACCTGCAGCGCGCGCTGTCCGATTACTTCCGCGTGCCGGTGAAAATCGACCAGTTCGTCGGCAAGTGGTACGACGTGCCACCCGACCAGTTGAGCGTGCTCGGCGAAGTCAACGCGGTGCTCGGCGCGACGGCGCTCGTCGGCGAACGCGTCTGGCAGCGCGACATGCGCGCACGGATCGTCGTCGGTCCGCTGTCCAAGCGCGATTACGAGGCCTTCCTGCCTGGCGGCGCGCACGCCGTCGCGCTCGAGCGGATGCTGACGCTGCTCGCCGGCGTCACGCTCGAATACGAGGTGAAGCTCGTACTGAAGCGCACCGAGGTCGGCGCGAGCGTGCTGGGCGCGGGCTCGCGGCTCGGCTGGGATGCATTCCTCTGCACGCGCGACGCGATCGAGGACCGCTCCGATGCACGCTACGAACTGCACGTGATTCATTGATTCCGAACGACAACAACACGCAATCGAACCTGAGATCGACGCCATGAGCACGCCTCTGAAGACCCTGATCACGAAACTGAATCCGCTGTGCCGGCACGCGACCGAGCGCGCGGCGAGCGCGTGCCTGGCGCGCGGCCATTACGAGGTCGATCTGGAGCACCTGTTCCTCGCGTTGCTCGAGGAGCCCGCCGGCGACCTGCCGCTCGCGCTGCGCGCGAGCCGCGTCGATCCGCATGCGCTGCGTGCCGATCTCGAACGCGAGCTGACGCGGCTGAAGACCGGCAACACGCGTACGCCGGTGTTTTCCGTGCACCTGATCGCGCTGTTCGAGCAGGCATGGCTGATCGCGTCGCTCGATTCGCAGCTCGGCCGCATCCGTTCGGGGCATCTGCTGCTCGCGCTGCTGACCGCGCCGGATCTCGCGCAGTTCGCGCAGCGGATGTCGTCCCAGTTCGCGGAAGTGAACGTGACGGACCTGAAGCACAAGTTCGACGACGTCGTGGCCGGGTCGAGCGAGGCCGAGCCGCGTCAGGCCGATACGGACGACGGCGGCGCGGCGGCGAGCGAGGCCGGTGCGGCACCCGCGGCGGGCCCGTCGAAGACCCCCGCGCTCGACACGTACACGACCAACCTCACGCAGCGCGCGCGCGACGGCAAGATCGATCCGGTGATCGGCCGCGAAGCGGAGATCCGCCAGGCGATCGACATCCTGATGCGCCGCCGCCAGAACAACCCGATCATGACGGGCGAGGCCGGCGTCGGCAAAACCGCGGTCGTCGAGGGGCTCGCGCTGCGGATCGCGGCCGACGACGTGCCGCCGCCGCTGCGCGGCGTGGCGCTGCACGTGCTCGACATGGGGCTGCTGCAGGCCGGTGCGAGCGTGAAGGGCGAGTTCGAGAACCGCCTGAAGAGCGTGATCGAGGAAGTGAAGAAGAGCGCGCATCCGATCATCCTGTTCATCGACGAAGCGCATACGATCATCGGCGCGGGCGGCCAGGCCGGCCAGAACGACGCGGCGAACCTGCTGAAGCCGGCGCTGGCGCGCGGCGAGTTGCGCACGATCGCCGCGACGACGTGGAGCGAATACAAGAAGTACTTCGAGAAGGACGCGGCGCTGGCGCGGCGCTTCCAGGTCGTGAAGGTCGAGGAGCCGAGCGAGCCGCTCGCGGCCGCGATGCTGCGCGGGATGTCGGGCCTGATGGAAAAGCACTTCAACGTGCGGATCCTCGACGATGCGATCACCGAGGCCGTGCGCCTGTCGCACCGCTACATCAGCGGCCGCCAGCTGCCCGACAAGGCGATCAGCGTGCTCGACACCGCGTGCGCGAAGGTCGCGCTCGCGCACAGCGCGACGCCGGCCGCGATCGACGACACGAAGAAGCGGATCGAGCGGATCGACGCGGAAATCGCGTCGCTGGAGCGCGAGGCCGCCGGCGGCGCGCCGCACGACGAGCGGCTTGCCGAACTGCGTGGTGCGCGCGACACGGCGCTCGAACAACTCGCGAAGGACGACGCGCGCTACGAAGCCGAGCGTGCGATCGTCGCCGAGATCACCGAGCTGCGCGATACGCTCGACAAGGCGCGCGGCCCGTCGGAAGACGGCCAGCCGGTCGACGTGCCGGCCACCCGCGACAAGCTCGCCGAACGCGTGGCGGCACTGCATGCGCTGCAGGGCGGCGAGCCGATGGTGCCGCTGCAGGTCGACGGCCATGTCGTCGCCGAGATCGTCGCCGCGTGGACGGGTATTCCGCTTGGCCGGATGGTGAAGGACGAGATCGACACCGTCCTGAACCTGCAGCCGCTGCTCACCGCGCGCGTGATCGGCCAGGATCACGCGCTCGACGCGATCGCGCAGCGCGTGCGCACCGCGACCGCGAACCTCGAGGATCCGAACAAGCCGCGCGGCGTGTTCATGTTCGTCGGGCCGTCGGGGGTCGGCAAGACCGAGACGGCGCTTGCGCTGGCCGACATCCTGTACGGCGGCGAACGCAAGATGGTCACGATCAACATGAGCGAGTACCAGGAAGCGCACAGCGTGTCGGGCCTGAAAGGCTCGCCGCCCGGCTACGTCGGTTATGGCGAAGGCGGTGTGCTGACCGAGGCCGTGCGCCGCAACCCGTATTCCGTCGTGCTGCTCGACGAGGTCGAGAAGGCGCACCCCGACGTGCTCGAGATGTTCTTCCAGGTGTTCGACAAGGGCGCGATGGACGATGCGGAAGGGCGTGAGATCGACTTCCGCAACACGCTGATCATCCTGACGTCGAACGTCGGGTCGGCCGCGGTGATGCAGGCGTGCCTGAACAAGCCGGCCGAGGAACTGCCCGATCCGGACGCGCTCGCCGAGACGCTGCGCCCGCAGCTGTACAAGACGTTCAAGCCCGCGTTTCTCGGGCGCATGAAGGTCGTGCCGTACTATCCGATTTCCGACGACGTGCTGGCCGAGATCATCGAGTTGAAGCTCGAACGGATCCGCCGCCGGATCGAGGCGAACCACAAGGCCGCGTTCGAATGGGACGAGTCGCTCGTCGAGGCGGTGCTCGCGCGCTGCACCGAGGTCGACTCGGGCGCCCGCAACGTCGACCATATCCTGAACGGCACGCTGCTGCCGGAGATCGCGGGCCACGTGCTCGGCCGGATCGCCGACGGCGAAGCCATCGCGCGTATCGCGGTGCGTGCGGACGAGGCCGGCGAATTCGCGTACACCGTCGAATGAGCGCGGTCGCGCAACGTCCAAGCATTGATGAACTGACCAAACCATGCCGATCAATCTTCCCGAGCTGCTGACGCCGATCAGCGACGCGTCGCCCAGCGGCGACGACCTGCTGTTTTCGAACGAATTCGACGCGATCCAGGACGCGCGGCGCTACGACGATCCGACGCTCGACCAGGGCGAATGGGTGACCGAGATCAAGGAGGCGGACTGGGGCTTCGTCGTCGATCAGGCAAGCGTGCTGCTGCGTACGCGCACGAAGGACCTGCGGCTCGGCGTGTGGCTGACCGAGGCGCTCGCGCTCGAGGACGGCATCACCGGCCTCACCGACGGTTATGCGTTGCTCGAGGGCCTGTGCCGTGAGTTCTGGGACACCGTGCACCCGCTGCCCGAAGGCGAGGACACCGAATACCGGCTCGGCAACGTCGCATGGCTCTCCGGCCGCACGGCCGAGCTGCTGCGCGCGGTGCCGATGACGGACGGTGCATCGAACGCGTTCAGCACGCTCGACTGGGAAGTGGCGCAGCACGTCGCGCAGGCGATCAAGCGCGACCCCGATCACGCGGACGAGATCGCGCGCGGCAAGCCGTCGCTCGACCAGATCGATTCGTCGCGGCGCGTGACGCCGATCGCGTTCTACACGACGCTGCTGGCGAACCTGAAGGCGTTCGAATTCGCGCTCGATGCGTTCGAGGAGCGGCTCGTCGAGCGCGCGGGCGATTCGGCGCCGAGCTTCCGTCAGGCGCGCGACGCGTTCGAGACCGTGTACCGGCTCGCCGAGCGTTTTGCGCGCGAGCAAGGCTACACGGGCAGCGCGCCGCACACGCAGGCGGCGCCGCAGGCGCAACCCGAGCGCATCGAGCCGGTGTTCGGCAATTCGATCCAGACCGAGGAGACCCACGTGCAGCAGCAGACCGCGCCGCGTCCTCCGGTGACGCAGATGATCGCCGGCATCCAGAACCGCGCGCAGGCCGTCGACCAGTTGCGTGCGGTCGCGCGCTATTTCCGCCAGACCGAGCCGCACAGCCCGGTCGCGTATCTCGCCGACAAGGCGGCCGAATGGGCCGACATGCCGCTGCACAAGTGGCTGGAGAGCGTCGTGAAGGACGACGGGTCGTTGTCGCATATCCGCGAGCTGCTGGGCGTGCGGCCGGACGAGCAGTCGTGACGGCTGCGCCGCGGCAACGCGCGTGACATGTGTTCGCGGTACCGTCGTGCCGCGAGAGCAGGGCTTTTTCCTGAGAGCGCGGGCCCCGGCGGGCCTGCGGCAAACAAGAAGACGAGTGACGCATGAACGTGACAGAACTGGCGCAGGCGCTTCGCGGCGGCCTGATCCAGCAGGACCGCCTGCTGAAGACGGACATTCCGTCGTTGCCGAACAATGCGCTCGTGCCGCGCCGGGCCGTGACCCGTTCCGAGCTGGGGCGCGATTTCAGCGTGACGCTCGATCTCGTGTCCACCGCGAGCGACGTCGAACTCAAGACGCTGATCGCGCAGCCGATCACGCTGTGGATCCAGCAGGCAGACCGGTCGTATCTCCCGATCAACGGCTATGTCCACACGGCGCGCCGGCTCGGGGCGGACGGCAGCCTGTCGAGCTACCAGCTGAGCTTCGCGTCGTGGATGCACTTCCTCAGGTTCCGCAGTGACATGCGGTACTGGCAGGACAGGAGCGTCGACGCGATCCTTGCCGACGTATTCGACGCGCATCCGCAGGCGAGGGGCCGGTATCAGTTCGCACTGTCGAAGCCGCTGCCGTCGCGCTCGTACTGCCGCCAGAGCGAAACCGACTGGAACTTCGTGCATCGCCTGATGGAGGACGAAGGGCTGTTCGGTTTCTGGCGCCACGCCGACGATGGCAAGACGCACATGCTCGTCATTACCGACGATCTGCACGCGGTCGACGAACTGTCGCCGAAAACCGTCGGCTTCGATCAAACGGGAGCGGGCACCGAAACCACCGGCTTCACGCAGTGGGCCGCGTCGCGGACCTTGCAGAGCACGCTGCACACGACGCGCACGTTCGACTACAAATCGCCGTCGTCGGCGGGCAGTCCGAACGGCACGACGCTGCCGACCAAGGCCGGGCAGGGCGATCTCCCGGACCAGGCCGAAATCTACGAATACACGGGCGCCTACACGTATCCGGGCCAGGATCGCGGCGAACATCTGTCGAAGATCCGCCTGGAGGAATGGGAGTCCCGCGCGAAGCGCTTCTTCGGCGTGGGCGGCGTGCGCGCGATCGATGCGGGCCGGCGTTTCACGCTGGCCGATCATCCGGCGCACGACCGCGATTCGCCGGGCGATCGCGAGTTCGCGGCGATCGGCGTGACGCGGTACATCGAGAACAACTTGCCGCTGTCGGACCACGACGCGCACTTGCCGCACAGTCTGCAGGCCCGGCTCGCGCAGGCCAAGGCGGCGCACGGCGCGGCGGTGGCGTTCGAGGTCGGGCACGACGACGGTTCGGCAGGGTTTTATCTCGTCGAAGTCGAAGCGCAGCGTGCCGCCGTGCCGTATCGCAGCCCGTTCGAGCACAAGAAGCCCGTCATGCAGCTCGAAACGGCCGTCGTCGTCGGGCCGAAGGGCGAAGAGGTGTATACGGACGAACTGAACCGGATCAGGGTCATGTTCGTCTGGGATCGTCAGAACCCGGGCACCGAAACCGCGTCGTGCTGGATGCGCGTCGTGCAGTCGGATACCGGCGGCGGCTATGGGGCCGTCCATATTCCGCGGGTTGGCGAGGAAGTGCTGATCGGCTACATCGGCGGCGACTGCGACCGGCCGATCGTGATGCACCGCGTGTACAACGGGGCCGTCAAGCCGCAATGGCATAGCGACGGAATCCTGTCGGGCTTCCGTTCGAAGGAGTACGCGGGCTCCGGTCACAACGAGATGGTGCTCGACGACGCGACGGGGCAGAACCGCGCGCGACTGTCCAGCAGCAGTGCGAATTCGCTGCTTCATCTTGGTTACCTGATCGAGCAGAACGGCAACACGCGCGGTGCGTATCTCGGTTCGGGGTTCGATTTGCGGACGGATGCGTATGGTGCGGTGCGGGCCGGGCAAGGGCTGTACGTCACGACCCATCCGAAGCAGGCGAACAGCCAGCCGCTCGACGTGCGTGAGGCGCAACAGCAACTGGTCGATGCCGAGGGGTTGATCGAGTCGATGTCGCAGGTCAGCGAGATGCATCAGGCGGAGAGTCTCGGTACCGGGCACGATGCGCTGAAGGCGTTCGCCGACGCGACGCAGGAGAGCGTATCGGGTGCGTCGTCGGGCGGGCGCACCGGCGGCGGCGGGGCCGGCAATGCGAACGCATTCAAGGAGCCGGTGATGCTGTTCGCGAGTCCGTCGGGGATAGGGATGGCGTCGCAGCAATCGGTGCACCTCGCGAGCGAGCGGCAGACCAATATCGTCAGCGGTCAGAGCACCTTCATCACGAGCGGCAAGTCGCTGATAGCCGGCGTTCGCGATCGCATCAGCCTGTTCGTGCAAAACGCGGGGATGAAGCTGTTCGCCGCGAAGGGCAAGGTCGAGGTCCAGGCGCACGCGGACAATGTCGAGCTTACCGCGCAGAAGACGCTGAAGATGCTGGCGGCGACCGAGAACGTCGACGTGGCCGCCAAGCAGGAAATCCTGCTGACCTCGGGCGGCGCGTATATCCGGATCAAGGGCGGCAACATCGAGATTCACGCGCCGGGGAAGATCGATTTCAAGGGGGCGCAGCACCAGTTCGCCGGGCCGACGAGCATGCCGTATCCGCTGCCCGCGATGCCGGGTGGCACGTGCAAGCAATGCGTGCTGAACGCGCATAGCGGGCGCGAATCGATGGTCGAGGCAGATTGATGGACGAAGTCGACAATACAGGCGGCGACGCCGCCCCGAACGATATCGCCGACGCTGCCGAGATCGTCGATGCTGCGCCGAATCCACGCGAGCCCGAATGGCCCGTGTTCCTGGAGATGCTGAAGACGTCGCTGGAGCGCAAGGCCGACGACGGCCGCGCGATGCGGCTTTACGCGCTTGTCGATACACGCGGTTATCAGGGGCTCGACACGCAGCTCGCAGCCGTGCGCGGCCTGCGCTATGCATCGCTCTGGACCGACACCGGGCTCGATGCTTATACCGATATCGCGCCGTACCTGATCGCATTCGACCGTCAGGTGCTCGACGACAGAGATGCCGAACAGCATCGTATGCTGCGCCAGCTATGGCTGGATGCGGTCGATCTGCATGCGGTGACGTGGTTGTGTTCGGCGTGGTCGTTCGACGCGCTGGGCGCGCATTTGCGCCGGTATGTGAAGTACGCGCTGCCGAACGGTCGCGCGTACTACCTGTTTTTCTTCGATAACCATGTTTTGGCGCGGCTTCGGCGGGTGTGGAGCGATACGCAGGCGCAGCAGTTCGTCGCGCCGTTTGGCGAGATCCGCTATCGCGACCGGCGGCTCGACGAGGTCGTGTGGCATAACGACACGCCGACGATCGAAGGCGCGATGCCGGCGGGGGACGCGCCGGGCCTGAGCGAGCAGCAGCATGCGCAACTGGTCGAACTCGGGTATCCGGACAAGCTCGTGCTGAAGTTTCGCGAGACGATGGGGGCTATGGTCGATCATCTGTCCGATGTGGAACTGCATGACCAGGTCATCGAGCAACTCGACCGGGCGGCGGCACATGGGATCGTCGAGGAAGCGGAATTGCAGTGCTACGTGGTGACGGGCGTGCTGGTTGCGCCGCGATTCGACGAGCATCCGGTTGTGAAGTCGTGCTTCGAGGCCGTCGCAGATGGGAAGGCGACGCTCGATGACGCGCTGGCGACGATCGACGATGCGACGTGGGACGTGATTCGCGCGACACACGAGCGGGAATTGCTGGAGGCGCGTAGTGACGTGGCGTAGGTCCGGGCTCGCGGTGGCTTTGAGCTTGAGCGCGTGCGGCAAGTCGGAGCCGGTGTATAGCGGAATCTCGGTTACCGGTCGAAATTATCTGCCGTGCAACATGAGCGGCTTCGCGATCTCTGACACATTCGGAAATACGGCGAGCGGAGGGGGAGACGACCCGCCGGGCGCAGGGGGCGGTAGCGTCAAATGTTGTTGCAAGCTCAAGGGCACGGAGTTTGTCGTCAAGTGGAATTACTACGATGTCGACCAATGGCACAAAGGGAACAAGCAAATGTTCCATGCAGAGACGAAGGTGTCGATGCCGCAGTCCCAGGTGCCCGACGATGCGGGTGCCCGGATTCTAGAAGTGCATTTCTTTCCGGATCGACATGTCGAGTTCCAGTTTCCCGGCGAGATGCATCGATGATGCACGTCTGCCGATTGTCGATGTCGTGAAATGGATGAAGCAGTATCAGGTGCAACTGGACAAGCGATACGACGAGCGCGAGGACCAGCGGTTTCGTCGTATCGCCCGTGTCGTTGCGTCGGCGTGGTTGAAGTACCGCCTGACCGACCGGAATGATCTCGAGCAGTATGCGTTTTACGACTTGCTCGTGAACAGCCGGTTCGATGCACATCCTGAGGTTCAGCGCATCCTGCAAACGGCCGCCGGCAAGTCGGGGATGTTCGCGAATTCAATGCAATCGCTGTCGAAGCGTGTGTTGTCCTCACTGTCGAACGACGCGTTTGAAGCAGCGACGGTGCCGGCGATATCCGATGGTTTGATGCCACCGCCGCGTGCAGAGGGCGCGCTGCTTGGGTGATCGTATCGGGTACGTATCGGATGCGATTTGCGATGCAAACGAGCGGGATTGAGGAAACGTGGACGTCTGCGGCAGCGGGATGCGCGACGATGGAAATAGGCGCGACGCACTCGGTGGATCATGTCGGTGCGGGCATTCGGATGATTGCGGTTGGCCGATGCTTGCACTGGCGTGCCGGTCGCGATTCAGAAGGGAAACATCAATGGGTAGCGCAATGAGATTGTCGAGTCTGGTAAGTCGTGTTCTGGCAGGGTGCCTGCTTGTGGTGACCGTGACCGCATGCGGGAAGTCGGAGCCGACCTACAGCGCGATTTCGGTCATGGCCCAGAACTACCTGCCCTATAACCTGGACAAATTCACGATCGTCGACGCATACGGAAATAAGGCGAGTGGCGGGGGCGACAGTATGCCGGGCGGTGGCGGTGGCGTGACCTGCTGCTATCAGCTCAAGGGGACAGATTTTACGGTCAAGTGGGACTACTACGACGTTGATCAGTGGCATAAAGGCGACGAGCAGACGTTTCATGCCGAAGCAAAGGTTACGTTGCCACCATCAAAGGCTCCGGAGAAAGTCGGGACTCGAATTGTCGCGGTTCATTTTTATCCGGATCGTCACGTCGAGCTTCAGTTTCCCGCTGCACCAGGGGACGACTCACGCATTCCGATGATTGACGTGTCTCACTGGATATCGAGTCATTACCAGACACAACTGAACAAACGCTACGACGAGCGCGAGGATCAGCAGTATCGCCGTATCGCCCGCATTGTCGCCGCGGCCTGGCTCAAATATCGGCTCACCGACATCGACGATCTCGAGCAATACGCGTATTTCGATCTGCTCGTTAATAACAGATTCGACGCTCATCCGGCCGTACAGCAGATCCTGAAAGCGGCCAGAGGCAAGCCCGGCACGTTCGCGAAGTCGATGCAATCGCTGCCGAACGGCGTTCTGTCCGAGCTGAAACGCAATAAATTCGAAGCAGTGGCGGTACCCGCCATTCCCACCGGTCTGTTGCCGCCGCCGCGCGTAGAGGAGAAACAGCATGGCTGAGAGAATCAAGCTCGACCCGGACGACGCGACGCCGGCGTCGGTATATGTAGCGCTTGCTCGTCAGAATGCGGATGCGTATCCGAAGGCCGATTGCATGCCGTGTGGGGCGACGATCCGCATTGGATTTTTCTTCGATGCCTTTGGTCGCAATCGCGACATCGACGATGCCTCAAGTTCTCAGTATTCGAACATCGCGCGACTCTGGGAAGCGCATCGTGAAATGAAGGACGAGAGGCGGCCCGCGAATCAGTTCTGGTATCGCTACTACTACTCGGGGTTGGGTACGCCGTTGAACGACGACAGCAATTCCGACGCGCTCAAGAACATGGAGAAGGCTGCCATCGTGTCAGGAGCGAAAAAGGCTGCGAGTGCCGCAAAATCCGTCGGCGGGTCGTTCACGCGCATCAATACGCCGATCAAACAGGCGGATATGAAAAAGCGCGTCGACGATGTGAAGAAGCAGATCCTTGCGGGGGATTTTTCACTTCGGCCGGTTGAGAAGGCATTCGAGGATTTCCGACGGGATATCGAGCGTATTCCCGCTCAAGCCCGGCGTATCACGAACGTGCTGAATGCGTCGCCTGAGCGGATTTGGGAGCGAACCAAGGCGACCGGCAGGTTGCTGTGGCGCAATGCCAAGAACGACGTCAAGACCAACATCAGGGGCAATCCGATGAAGACGGCGTGGGCGGTCGCGCGCGGTCTTTTCGTGGGGCTGGTGATGGAGAACGTGCCAATCGCTCGAGACAACGCTGTGATGGCAGAGGCCTTCGGAACGGGTGTCGATAGTCGACTGATCGCAGCGAAAGACCAGTTCGAGGCGGCTTACCGTGAAGTGAAAGGCAAGATGCAGAAGGTTCGTGTCATCGAGGTGTCGGTGTTCGGCGCGGATCGAGGCTGCGTATTGGCCCGGGCTTTCGTCAACGATCTGGCGGAGAAGTACAAACGAAGAAGCGATACCGATCTTGCAATCGACGGCGTTCCGATCCAGATCAAGTTCGTCGGCCTGCTTGACGCTGTTTCTTCGATCATGTCGGAAGAGGCCGGTGAACTGATCGGCATGGTGCCGTACTTGGGCCTGATCAAAACCAGTTACAAGGATCGCAAGCTTTCCATCCCCCCAAGCGTGCAGCATTGCGTCCACTTCGCGGCCGCCCACGAAATGCGCTTTTACCAGCGCCTTGATAGTCTTGAAAAGACCCGAGGGGCCCAGTTTCTCTACCCTGGAACGAGTTGCGACGTTGTGGGGGGCGCACCAACCGGTTCGCTTGGCCTGAATGCGGAACTGATGAGGGTACCGCTGCAAGACATGTTGCTGCAAGCGTTGAAGGCGGGGACGGCCATGGATACGATGGAGGACATGTACCTCTATAAGCGGAAGACCTTCGACAAGTTTTCGATCGCCAAACCCATTAACGGCAACGGCAAGCAATACCGCATCCGGCAACTCGTCGACGCGTACACGGCACTTGTTCCCTATAGAGACGGCCTCGACCTCGTCGCACACTCGAAAATCTTCCTGCGCTGGATCGCAGTCCGCTACCAGGATCCCGCGTTCCAACGCACGATGTCCGATCCCGTCTCCGACTGGAAGCGCAACATGTCCGACGCCGATCTGCAACGCAAGACGGCGAAATCGCAGCTCGACTGGGAACTGCAGCGGCAGGGTATCAACATGAGCATGCTGGCGAGCCGCAGTCCGGCCGATCAGGCGACGCTGCGGGGGATGAAGGCGGCCAGCGATGCGGCACAAAAGCGTTACGAGAAGCTGATCGCGGAAGCGCCGAAGGACTACACGACCGTGTGGGAGCGCCTTCACAAGGAATCGGAAAAGATGCTGCGTAACGCGTCCTACCAAGAAGGCCTGAAGAAATCCGCAGAGCAAATCCGAAACATGCCGGACTCGTGGGATTCCAACAACAAGGCGAGTGCGGACGCCGTCGAAGCAGCCATGCTGCCCGAAGCGCAGATGGAACTCGTGTCCGCATGGAAGGAAGGTATCGAAGGCAAGCACCCCCTTCCTCCGGACGTGATGGCGTTATTCGACATGCTCGTTCACGACACGCTGCTGACGAGCTGGCAGGACCACGTGCTCGCGCCGTCGCTGTACTTCCGCACGCGGGACAAGGACGAATTCGGTTCGACCGATTTCGCCAAGGAGGCGAAGCAACGCCAGAAAGACGATCGCGTCGCCGCCCGCATCGACCAGGCTGCCAAGCAGAGCCAAGAGTGGGCGAAAAGCTACAAGGGCGGCGCGACGCCGCCCATTCATTGACTGCCGATAGCCGCCCATGAAAAACGGGCGGCGACATGCCTGTCACCGCCCGCATCGGATCGCACGCCGGCTCGCGATGAGCCGGCTGTCCGCCTTACTGCCCCACCCGGAACTCGATCCGCCGATTCCTCGCCCGCCCGTCGGCCGTATCGTTCGGCGCGATCGGCTGATCCGGCCCGACGCCCGTCGTCGTCATCTGCTGCGGCGGAATGTTCTTCGTGATCAGGTAACCCTTCACCGCATCCGCGCGCGCCTGGCTCAGCGCGATGTTCGACGTCCGGTTCCCCGAGTTGTCGGTGTGGCCGATGATGTCGACCGTGCGGTTCTGCATCTTCGCGAGCGCGGCCGCCATCTGGTCGAGGATCAGCCGGCCCTGCGGCGTCAGCGTCGCGCTGCCGGTCTCGAACTCGATCGTGCGATTGGCGAGCGTCTGGTCGAGCACGCCCTGCTCGGACGCCGACACGCGCAACCCGTTCTTGATCGTGTACGTCGGGTTCAGCGTGTTCGCCATGTCGCTGGCGAGCTGCTGGCGCTGCGCCTCGTTGTGCACCTCGCCCTTCATCTCGATCTGCGTGCCGTTGATCTTCAACTGCCCCTTGCTGATCTGCTTGAGTTGCGTGCCGAGCAGCTTCTGCACGTTGGCGCTCCAGTTCGGCGGCGTCGCGACGTCGCCGACCTCGATCTGGTCGACGACGTTCGTCGTGCCGTAGGTATCGCGCAGCTTCTGCAGCACGGCGGCCTTGGTCGCCTCGTCGGGCACCTTGCCGCCGACGACGACCTGGCCGGGCGCCGCGTTAGCGGGCGGCGGCGTGATCGTGCCGGCCGTGCCGCGCACCACCGTGCCGGACGCGGTGCCGGCGCTCGGGTTCGACGACGGCAGCGCGGTCGTCGCGACCGTGCCGTTGCCGACCGGCGTGACGGTGGCGCCGGTGTTCTGCGCGAAGGCCGCGCCGCTCGCGACGAGGCCGGCGGCGAAGAGGGCGGCGAGGGCGGGCGAGAGGGCGGCCGAAAGACGGGCGCGCCGGGCGTGAATCGTGCGATGCATCCCGTCAGCCTCCGATGAACGCTTCGCGGAACGCGTCGATGGCGACGCGCAGCGAGAGTTGCGGTTGGTCGAGGTAGCTGACGAGCTTGCTGATCTGCTGATCGTTTTGCGCATGGGCGTCGATCCACTCGGGATCGTCGATGTCGATGTTGTGGGCGGCGTAGGTCTGCGGGTCGACCACGCTCAGCAGCGTCTTGGAAGACGCGCCGTTGAAGCCGATGATCAGCCGTTCGCGTTCGGCGATCGTGCCGATGAAGATCGCGAGCTCGAAGTCGGCCTGCGCGACGAACGGCGTGATGAGTTCGAGCCAGAACGCGGCGACGAGGCTGCGGTAGAACGGATCCACGGGCAGCGGTAGCGTGAGCCCGCGCTCGATGTGCGACGAGCCGCTCTGCATCACGGGCCGCAGCAGCGAGCCGAGCGCGAGCATCGCGCCGCGCAGCCGCACCGGATGGCCGCTTTCGAGCAGCATCTGCTGCAGGCCGTACAGCGACTGATGTTCGACGAAATCGTTGAAGGTACCGTCGTGCGACGTACCGGGGCCGCCGACATCGATCGGCACCTGCGTGTCGCCGAGCGCCTGCAGCGCGCCGGGCGGCTCCTCCTTCGCGAGCAGCGCCGGCATCTGCGCCGCCACGCGCGACCACAGCCGCGCGAACGCGAGCGGGCTGCGCGCGAGGAACGCGAGCGGCCGGTCGACCTCGAGCGCGGTCGCGCCGAGGAACGGGAAGCGGCGCATCGACACGTCGTGGCTCGCCACCATGTGGCCCGCGATCGCGAGCTTGCTGCGCGAGCCGATGAATGCGAAATGCATCGGCTTCGCATCCTCGTAGACGATCTTCCAGCGTGGATCTTCCGCAAGCAGCTCGAGCGCCTGCGCGATCCAGCGATCGAGCGTCTGCAGCAGCTGCGGATTGTGTGCGCTCTTGACGAAGTCGCCGCGCGACGGAATCTTGCCGAAGTAGGCGATTTGCGCCTGAACGGTTTGCGTCATTGCGCCCCCTGTGCATGCGTTGCGTTGGCGGCCGCGACGGCCGGCGCGGCGGCCGGCGTGCCCGTGCCGGCGGACTGCGTTGCGTTCAGCGCCGCGCCCGCGCTCGCGTCGGCGACCGACGACGGCAGCTGCAGGCCGCGCAGGCTCTGCTGCTGCGGCTGGTCACCGCCGCCGCCGGACGGTTGAGACGTGCTGATGATGCGCATCGTTACCGACACGTTCACGCTGCCCTGCGCCCACGTCAGGTCGAAGGTGCCGTCCGGGCGGCGCTTGCGCTGCGCCGAGTTGATCAGCTTCTCGAGACCGTAGCGGCCCGGCTCGTTGACGAGCTGCACCGTGCGGCCGTCGAAGGTCGTCGCGGACAGCGTCGCGCCCGGCGAGCCCTGCGGGTTCGGCCAGACGAAGTTGGTCCACTGCGGCGGCGTGTTGCGGTAGCGCAGTTGCTGGCCGTCGATCGCGATCGTGTATTCCGTCGTGCCCGTGCTCGGCTGCGGCAGGATCTGGAACACGGTCTGCGGCTCGGACGACGCGGCCGCGCTGCCGGCGGCGCCGCCCGCGAGCGGTGCGACCCAGCGTGCGAAGCCGTTCGTGAAGTCCGGCGTGAGCCCGATGCCCATGTCGCCCCACGTGCGGGCGGCGAGCGTGTCGCCGCGGCGTACCGCGAGCGGCCCGAGCGTCGTGCCGACGAACTTCGCGATCGAGCCGTCCGGACCGAACACCTGCGCGATCTCGCCGGCGCCGGCCTCGACCTTGGCGTTCGCCGCGAACGGGTACTTCGTCGCGAGCGAGTTCTGGAACGGCTGGTAGACCTGCGCGTTCCACACCTTGTTGACTTCGGCGCTGGCCGGCTGGATCACGACCGCGAACGCCTGCATCAGCGGCCGCACGAGCAGCGGGCGCAGCGACTTGCGTTGCGAATCGGTGAGGCCCGTCAGCATCTGCTCGTCGACGAGCTTCAGCGAATCGGCGAGCTCCGAACCGTTGCCGTCGAGCGTCTGCTGCATCAGCTGGCGCGCGCCCGGGCCCGGGTCGCCCTGGTTCTTGATCACGTTGAAGCGGGTACGGACCTTCGACAGCGAATCCATGTAGCCCTTGAGCATCGACGTGCCGTCATGCGTCGCGACGATCCGCGCGAGCCCGATGAACTCCTGGCCGATCGGACCCATCGGCACCTCGGCCGGATTGCCGTTGATGTCGATGTTGGCCGCCGCCACCTGGCCGGCCTGCGAGCGCGTGAACAGCTGCTTGACCCAGTTCACCACGCCCGTCTGCGCCTTCTTGATGGCCACGTTCGCGAGCGACGGGTTGTCCCACGACGTCTGGTCGTACGCGGTCTCGAGGATCTTGCGGATCGGCGAATCCTGCGGGTCGCCGAGGCGGTTCATCCCGTCGACGGCCTGGCCGAAGCTGCTGAAGCCCTGCACCGCGATGCCCTGCATGAACTTCTGCCAGTGCTGCGCGTACTCGGTCTTGTACATGCCGACGAGCGTCTTCTGGATCTGCTCGGGGCTGCCCTCGAGCGTCAGGTCGTCCTGCGTCGACGTGTTCAGCACCCAGTCCTTCGCCTGCAGCTCCTTGGTCGCCGCGTCGCGGATCGCCGGCTGCACGTAGTCGAACCACGCTTCGCGCGTGAACGTGCCCGGAATCGCGTAGCTGCCCGCCACGAGGGACTGGTTGCCGTCGCCGACGATGCGCGCGATGGTCATCGGCGCGAAGCGGGTCGACGCGCGCGCCTTGATTTCCTCGTAGACGCGCTGGCGGGCCGGCATGCCGCGCACGACGCGGCGCAGGTTCTCGCGGGTCTGGTCGACGAGCGCGAGGTTTGCGTCGATCATCGGCCAGTCGTCGTCGTTCACGCGGGACAGGTAGAACGAGATCATGCGCTCGGCGCTCTTGATCATCTCGTCGCGCGGCATGTTGCCGCGATTCGTCTCGAGCCAGCCGCGCCAGAAGCGGGCGAGCTGGTCGGTCAGGTGCGCCTGCTCGACGTGGCGCTTGTCGGACAGCATCAGGTACGTCTTCAGCGCGTTGTACGCGTCCTGCACGTTGGTCGGCGACGCGTCGCTGTAGAGGCCGCCCTGCGGTGCGGCGGGCTGTTGCGCGGCGGCCGGCGCGGGGCCGGACGCGGCCAGTGCGGCACCGGCCTGCGGCGCGGCGCCTGCCGCGTTGGTCGAGACCGGCAGCGTGCCGCCCTGCACGGCGCCCGATTCGGGCGGGCGCGTCATCGGCACGAGCTGTTCGGGGTGCGCGTTCACGTCCTTCATGAACGACGCGAGGTTCTGCGACACCGGAGCCAGCAGGATCTGGCGCACGCCGTTGTAGTACTCGGTCAGCAGGTGCTGCTCGAGACGGTCGCCCTGGTACAGGCCGAGCGACACGGACAGCGGCTTGTCGCGGCGGAACTGCTCGAGCTGCTCGATCCGGTCTTCGAGGATGTCCATCGCCTGCAGGCGCGACTGCAGGTCGTTGCGGCCCTGTTGCAGGCGCGTGACGTTGTCGAGGTCGGCCTGCACGTTCGACACGAGTTGCTGGTTGCCGATCGTGGACCAGGTCCAGCCGCCGAGCGCGAGCGCGAGCGCCGCGACGAAGCCGAAGAAGGTGGCGTAGCGCAGCCGTGTCTTGGTCGGGCTCGCGAACTGGCGCACCGTCTGGCGGTCGGCGAAGATCACCTTCGAGAACAGGTCGCGCAGGAAGAAGCCGTTCTTCGAGAAGGCGCTGTGCGGCTTCGGCAGCGCGTTTCCGTCGAGGCCGAAGCGGTGCGCGATGCGCTGCGCGGCCGCGCTGTTGGTTTCGCCTTCCTGCAGGGCGCTGGTGAAGTAGAAGCCGCGGAAGATCGGCTTGTACTGGAACGGGTTGTTCTCGAACAGCGTCGCGAGGAACGCGCGCAGCGACGGCTTGATCGTCGAGAATTCGAGCGGGAAGCTCAGCTGGCCCGGCGACAGCTGGTTGCCGCGCGACAGCGACAGCTGCGCGACGCTGATCTCCTTCAGCCCTTCGTAGAGTTCCTCGAAGTGCGTATCGAACTGCGCGACCACGTCGCGCTTGTCGTCGGGCTCGTAGGGCAGGGTGGCGCCCCACACGCGGTCATACTCGTGCTTGTCGCTGCTGCTGAAGAATTCGGTGAAGCCGGTGATCAGGTCGGCCTTCGTGAACATCACGTAGACCGGCGCGAACACTTCCAGCTTTTCCGTCAGCTCCTGAACGCGCTGGCGGAGGTTTTTCGCGAGGTTGATCGCGAATTCGGGGCGGTTGCCGGTGAGTTCGGCGATGCTCGCGGTGACGATGATGCCGTTGATCGGCGCCTTCGGGCGATAGCGCTTGAGCAGGCCGAGGAAGCCGAGCCACTCGCTGCGGTCTTCCTCGTGCACCGAATAGCGGCCGGCCGTGTCGAGCAGGATCCCTTCGGTCGTGAAGAACCAGTCGCAGTTGCGCGTGCCGCCGATGCCGTGGATCACGGCGCTGTTCTTGTCCGCGAACGGGAATTGCAGGCCGGAGTTGAGCACGGCGCTGCTCTTGCCCGCGGCCGGGTTGCCGATCACGATGTACCACGGCAGTTCGTACAGCGCGGAGCCGCCCGACACCTGGCCGATCTTCGACGTCTTGATCGTCTTCACCGCATCCGACAGGCGCGTGCGCAGCACGTCGAGGTCGGCGGTCTTCGAATCGGGGGCGAGCGCGGCGGCGGCGGGCGCGGCGATCTTGCCGGTTTCCGCCTGCTCCTCGAGCACCTGGCCGAGCTGCTGGTTCGCGCGCTTCACGCGCCAGCGGCGCCACAGCGCGACGACGAGCCACAGCGCGAGGATCGCCGCGAACGCGATCGCCGCCCACAGGAGCGGCAGCTGCAGCATGTCGGCGACGATGAAGAGAATCGCCGCTAGCGCGACGATCCCGACAATCGAGAGCGTACGCGGATGAGTCAGCACGTTGAGGATGCGTTGCATAGGACGTTCAGGTTCCGGTGCGATTCGGTGAGGCGACGCAGGCGCGCCGAGCGGCAAGGGTGGCGCCGCGATGTGTCGCCATGCTGTCAAACGGGATGAAGGGGGCTGGCATCAATGCGCCCGCGGCATCGGAGAAGGCGCGCGCATTAATGAAAGGACGCTGTGAGATTTAAAACGGAAGCGGCGGCCGGAAAAAATCGCGCACCGGAATGCCCGATTTTTTGCGTCGCCCGTATCGTTTCCTGCCGGGATATTTAAAAGCCCCATGCCGCCCTCATTATTTCCTGTCCGGCAGCCCTGGCTAGCTGCCGCGTCCCAGTTTAAAACCGGGTTTATGGTATTCCACGTGCCCGAGATCCATCATTTTCCATCGGCCGCCCCAGGTCAGGCCGACTTGCTCGGCGACCTGGCCGTACAACTCGTAGCCGCGCATCGCCCAGGGATCTTTCTCGGAAATGACCAGCTTGCCGTCGCGCAGGAATGCGTTGTCGGCCGCCAGCCCGAATTGGTGATAACTCTGGAAGGCCGCCGCGTTGGTCACGTTGCTGCCCATCTGTGCCAGCCGGTTCTGCCGTTCCGGGCTTCGGTACCCTTCCAGCAGCGCCATCTCATAACCGTGCTGTTCGTGCATGATCTTGTAGACCAGCAGCAGACGCGTACGGAAATCCGGGTCCAGCAGGTTCCAGTCGCGGCTCGCATCCTTGAGTGCCGGGCGTATCTGCTCGACTTCCTTGGTGGCGAAGACTTCCGGCGGCAGCGGCGGCGGCGGTACGAGCTGCTCGCCCTGCAGCAGCGCGGCGATCTTCTCGTCGGGCACGCGCGCCGTGTCGTCATACTGGAACAATTGCCGGCCGCGTAAAGCAATGGCGACCAATGGCGGCGTCGCAAGAATACCTGCCGATACCATAATCATCAAGCGCCGTCGAACCAGTAAATTTTGCACATCGTTTAATGCGCCGCGCGTAACGCTTGCCGATTTAACAATCTGACTCCGCGTGCGCGCGGCGCGATCGTTCGCGCGGCGCGTAAGACGGCCGTGAAACTGGGCGACGGATTCGAAAACGGTCGCGCGGATACCCGGTAAAAGCAACAGTGCCGCAACCGCAACGGCAAGGGCGAAATAGGCGACGAGTGCGACGGCAATCAAGGAAATCCCCGGAAATTGGAATTGATTGTGTTTTGCAATGCTTGCTCTTAGAATCAGGCTGCTTCGAGAGGCCGGGCTATATTATCGCGGTGAATTAAACCAGGATTCAATGAGACGCTGAATGAGTGCGCCGGAAAATTCAAATTCGAAAACTCCGCCCAGCCTGCTGTCCGATACTAAACCGGCAGGCGAGGGAGGACCTCAGCAGTCGCGCATTCTCGCGAATCTGGAAGGACGTGTCACGCCGCCCGCCGAACCCCCGCGCCGTTCGCTGAAGGCGCCGATCGCCGCCGTCGTCGCACTGGTGGTTGCCGTCGGCGGCTGGGGTGCGTGGCGCATGCAGCAGCACTCGGGCGAACCGGTCGCCGCCGTGACGGCCGCCGCCGAGCCCGCGGCCGCCGCGCCGGCCAAGGCTGTACCGGCCAGCAACGCCGTCGCGCAAGTCGCGCAGAATGGCGCATCCGCCGCGTCCGCCGTGCAACCTGCCACGATCGTCAACGACGATTTGGCATCCCAGGCCGTTGCCTCTGCATCGTCCGCGTCCGCCGCCGACGGCAGCCGCCTGTCGCGCGCACTGGCCAATGGCGCCGACGACGCATCGGGCGCAGCCACGGCCGGCGCGGCTGCAGCCGCCACGGCCGCAGCAGCCGCGACGACGAAGACCGCGAAGGCCGACGCCACGAAGAGCACGAAGGTCGCGGCGCACGGCAAGGCCGACACCAAGGCCGAGGCCCGCAAGCATCGCAAGGAACAGGAGGCGGAGCTCGCGCAGGCGAAGAAGCGCCGCGACGCGGCCGCGACCCGTACCGCGAAGGCGGCCGGGAAGGACGATCCGGATGCCGACCTGCTCGCGGCGCTCGTCGCGCGCACGAAGCCGGCCGACAAGAAGCTCGCCGCGCAGAAGGGCCAGGCCGTGCCGACCAAGACGGCCGCGACGTCCGGCTCGCTCGCGTCGCGCGTGAAGGAATGTTCGGAGCGCGGCTTCTTCGAAGATCAGCTGTGCCGCTGGCGTGTGTGTGACGGCCACTGGGGCAAGGACCCCGCGTGCCCGAGCGCCGCACAGTCGGAGACGCGGCAGTAACGCGCGTTGCGCCTGCCGCCGCGCTTGGTCCGCGCCGCCCGTTGGGCGGCGCGTTGCTTTTGGGGGCGAGCAAGCTGCCGGTATGATGCGGCCTGATGCTGTCACGAGCGCGTCACGCCCGTCGGGCATACGTCTCCATTCCTTTCCCGGCGCGGGCCCGCGACCCGCGATGTGCGGCGCGTCGCGCGCCGCACGACCTTCGACACGATGGACCTGATCGTACAGACTTACGGCGCCGATACGTCCGGCATGGTGTGCGGCTTCCGCTTCGTGCCCGGCGGCGCCGGCGCGACGCTCGACGCCGACGCGGCCGCCGCGTGGCTGCGCACGTGCCGCGAACACGGCACAGGCGCGTCGGGCGATTTCGTCTGGCTGCATTTCAATCTCGCGCATGGCGCGAGCGAGCGCTGGATGCGCACCCATCTCGGGCTGCCCGACAGTTTCTTCGAATTTCTCCACGAGGGGTCGCGTTCGACGCGCATCGAGCAGGAAGACGGCGCGCTGCGCGCGGTCGTCAACGACGTGATGTTCAACCTCGAGCTGACGCCGTCGGAGATCGCGACGCTGTTTGTCCACGTCGAGCAGCGCATCATGGTGACGGCGCGGCTCAAGCCGCTGCGCTCGGTGGACACGCTGCGCGCGTGCGTGCGCGACGGCGAGCGGTTCAGGTCGCCCGCCGAACTGCTCGTGCACCTGCTGCGCGACCAGGCCGACCTGCTGATCCAGATCATGCGGCGCACGAGCGTCGACGTCGACCGCATCGAGGATCGCTTCCTGTCGCAGCGGCTCACGTCGAGCCGTATCGAGCTCGGTGCGATGCGCCGCACGCTGACGCGCCTGCAGCGCATGCTCGCGCCGGAACCCGGGTCGATCTTCCGGCTGCTTGCGAAGCCGCCCGCGTGGCTGCACCTGGAAGACGTGCAGGAGCTGCGCGAATCGACCGAAGAGTTCTCGCTCGTGCTCGCCGACCTGGCGGGGCTCAACGAGCGGATCAAGCTGCTGCAGGAAGAGATCGGCTCGCGTCTCGACGAGCAGAACAACCGGACGCTGTTCACGCTGACGCTCGTGACCGTGATCGCATTGCCGATCAACATCGTCGCCGGCTTCTTCGGGATGAACGTCGGCGGCGTGCCGTTCTCGGAAAACAAGCACGGCTTCTGGCTGATGGTGCTGCTCGTCGCGGGCTTCACCGCGCTCGCCGCCTGGTGGGCATTCCGGCGTCGCGACGACCGCTAGCGACGCATCGGCGCCGCGGCGCGGTCGCGCGTGCGTCGGGCGGACGAAAAAAGGGCCTCGCATGCGAGGCCCGTCAAAGGTCGGAGAAGCCGGTACGCCGTCCGGCGCCGCAGGCTGCGCGGCGCCGGACGGCTGCGCACCGTTACTGCGTCACTACCTTGCGCGGCTTGAAGATGCCCTGGTATTGCAGTGCCGGGCGTTCCTTCGTCGTCAGCTCCACGCCGCCGAAGGTCGGCGTCTGGCGCAGCTTCATCGCGGCCGGCGAAGCGACCGAGCCGATCGATGTCGAGCGCGAAGCCGGCGCGAGATTGTTCGCGACGAGCAGCGCGGCTTCGCTCTTCAGGTTCGCCAGCAGTACCGGATCGGTCGAGCCGTTGACCTGCGTGAGCAGCCCGCTCCAGGCCGCGTCGCTGTAGTTCACGACGTAGTAGTCGAGACCGCTCGGGTCGGCGACCACGCCCGTGCAGCCGTCGATCCGCGTCTGCGTCTGCGTGTCCTTCAGCGCGAGCGTCGTGCGTTTCGCGAGACCCTGGCCGTACGCGAGCGTGATCGGCACCGTCCACTGCAGGCCCGGATACGCGTTCTTGTTCGGGAACGGCTGCTGTTTCAGCGTGACGATGGTCTGGTTCTTCGTCAGGTCGCACTGCGTGTCGAGCGAGATCAGCGGCACGCCGGTCTGACGCACGTAGCTGTCGCCGATCGGGCCGACCGCCTGGCCGCTTTCCTTCGACAGCGCATCCCACAGGCGCTTCGGCGTACCGTTGCCGAACGAGTAGTCGACCAGGTACTGCTGCAGACCCTTGCGCAGCGTCTGCTCGCCGAGATAGTTCTCGAGCGTCTTCAGCACGTGACCGCCCTTGTCGTACGTGAACGCGCTGGCGCTCAGCACGAAGTCGTTCGACGCCCAGCCGTTGAAGTTCGGCGCGACCGGGAACGCGTTCGGGCCGATGTCACGATTGATCACGCGGTACTTGTTCTTCACCTGGTCGAGCCAGCTGAACTCGTCGGGGAAGAACTGGATCGTGGTCTTCGTCTCGAAGAACGTCGCGAACGATTCGTTGAGCCACACGTTGTCCCACCAGTCGGTCGTGACGAGATCGCCGAACCACTGGTGCGCGACTTCGTGCGTCAGCACCTCGTTGCCGTAGTGCGACATCGGCTGGCCCGGCTGCGGCAGGATGTCGTCGGCGAACTCGAGGATCGACCCCCAGTTCTCCATCCCGCCGAAGTTCAGGTCCTTCTGGTCCTTGAACGCGTCGTTCGCGGCCACCGTGTCGAACTTCGTGAGCGGCAGCGCGATGCCCGTGTAGCGGTAGTAGAAGTCGAGCGCCTGCTTGGTGCGGTCCATCGCCGGCTTCGCCCACTCGCTCATGCCCGGCGGCGTGAACACGCGAAGGTGCAGGCCGCCCTTGCCGCCCGGCAGCGGGCTCGTGAAATCGTCCTCGTAGGTGTCGAACATGCCGCCGCCGAAGAACAGCAGGTACGACGGCATCGGCGGGGTCTTCTCGAACTGCACGAGCTTGTAGCCGCCGCCGACGTTGGTCGACGGCTTTTCGGCCGCGTTCGACACGACGCGCCAGCTCGACGGCACTTCGGCCGTCACTTCATAGGTCGGGCGGAAGGCGGGCTCGTCCCAGCCCGGGAACCACTGGCGCGCCAGGTTGGTTTCGCCCTGCGTCAGGATCGCGCCGCTCGTCTTGCCGTCGGTGCCCTTCAGGTCGACGCGGAACACGCCTTCCGCGGCCGAGCAGCCCGGATACGGATCGTCGCCGCAGCTGCCGCCCGTCTTCGTGCCCGGATCGTCGTACGACTTGAAGTTGATGATGCCCGACCACTCCATGTGCAGCGAATAGGTGCCCGGCGAGATCGTGCCGCTCACGGGCCGCAACTGATAGAAGTCACCCTTGTCCTGCGGCGTCGCAATCAGCTGGATATTGCCCGGCTGCAGCGTGATGCGGCCGTTCGTGAACTTGATCCGGTGGCCGGCGATCACGATGTTGTTGACCGGCTTCAGCACCTTGATTTCGACGTCGGCGCGGCCGTCGAACGCGTTCAGCGCGTCGTTCGGGCGGAACCACAGCCGGTAGTTCACGGGCACCACGGTGTCCGGCAATTCGACAGGCGATACGCTCTTGTCGACGTTCGATGCGCTCGGCGGCGCGGTGACGGCGGGCGACGAGCCTGAATGCGGCGTGCCGGCGGAGCTGAGCGCGGAAGCGGAGCCCGCACCGCCGTCGTCGCCGCCGCACCCGGCGAGTGCCAGTGCGGCGACGAGCGGCAGATAACGCATCTTGCGAATATGGATCGACATGACTGAAACCTCGATTGTTGAAGGAATCGTTCAGTGCTGCGAAAACGCCGGCAAAAACCTTCCCCTCGCCGTTAATCAACGGCGAAAAAATGGCAATGACGGATTATTCGAAAAGACGGTAGCCGACTACGTGAAGGTAATCATGGTTTACTGCCCCCTCTGGATTTCCGGATATTGGTTAACTTGCCAGTTCAAAATGGCCGGACGCGTGTTGTACTGAATTGATTTCGCGCGCACGACACGGGGCCGCGCGCCCGGTGGGGCGCGCAATCCCTTTGAACCGACGACCTACGGGGCTGGCCGGGCCAGGCCGCAGGACGGAAGGAAGGCGGGTTGCCATTCCGTAAATGCGCCGTCATGCGGCTTCAAGGTTTGTCGGCTTGCTCCAAGGATGCGTAAATATACTTGATGGTTTTGGGTAAAGGAAACGAAAAATTTAGAAAGAGCATCTATTGAATTCTCCGCGCTTCATTGAATGCTGGAAGTCATTAATTCGCTTTCCGTTTAGCTGATGATTTCGTAGTTTTAATCTATTAACGATCTTGGGCTGCCGCGAAAACTACGAAATCCGGCGTGGAGCGGCACGCTCGGTACAATGCATCGACGACCCGCTCACCGATCGCCGCGAGGAGGCCCTTCCATGCCACGTACCCTGTTCCGTTTCGCGCCGCTGCGCGCCGTGCCGATGCTGTTCGCCGCCGTGCTGCTGCTGCTCGGCGGTTGCGCGGGGCTGACGCGCGACCCCGTGCGCGTGTCGGTCGCGGGGCTCGACCCGCTCGTCGGGCAGGGGCTCGAGATGCGCTTCAACCTGAAGCTGCGCGTGCAGAACCCGAACGATGCGCCGATCGAGTACGACGGCATCTCGGTGTCGCTCGACCTGAACGGCACGCCGTTCGCGAGCGGCGTCAGCGATCGCGCGGGCACCGTGCCGCGTTTCGGCGAAGCGGTGCTCGACGTGCCGGTGTCCGTGTCCGCCTTCGCCGCCGCGCGGCAGGCGTGGAACCTGCCCGGCGCGGCCGCGAACGGCGAACTGCCGTATGCGCTGCGCGGCCGACTCGCCGGCGGCGTGATCGGCACCGTGCGCTTCAACGACGCGGGCACGCTGCGCATGCCGGTCATGCCGGGGTGGGGCGGGTAGGCCATGCGGTTTCCGGTAACGTCGCTCAAATGTCAACGAAAATTGACGATTTGACGGTCTTCAATGCTTATCGTCGCGTGAGGTCGATTTTTGCGGGCGTTGCCCCTACACTTGCCGATGTCCGAGGGCCGGACATTCTTCCAGGAGCAAACCATGGCGGCAAAATTCGAGATCAAGAAAGCCACGAACGGTCAGTACTACTTCCACCTGAAGTCGGCGAACGGCGAGATCATTCTCGCGAGCGAGCGGTACGAAGAGAAGGGCAGCGCGAAAAACGGGATCGCATCCGTGCGGGAAAATGCGCCGCTGGACGAGCGCTATGAGCGCAAGCTCGCCCACAACGGCGAGCCGATGTTCAACCTGAAGGCGGCCAACCATCAGGTCATCGGCACGAGCGAAACGTACAAGAGCGTGCAGGGCCGCGAGAACGGCATCGCGGCCGTCAAGCGCGATGCGCCCGGCGCGGAAGCCATCGATCTCGCCTGACGGTCGATCGCGCCGCGACGCATGCTTTCGGGCGGGCGTCGCGGCGCCCGTTTTGCCGGTCCGGGCAAAGCGCGGTATGGTGTGGTCCGCGCGGTGAATTCCCGCCGCCATCGATGCCAACCGTAACCGAGTTCGCGTGACCGATTTCCCCGTTTTCCACTGGACCGACGCCGACGGCGCCGATCATGCCGTGCGCTGGCGCTCCGAAGCCGGCGTGCCGCCGCCCAAGCGTGCGGTGCCCGCCGACGATCGTCTTGCCGCCGACGCGGCTTACCGCCTTGCTTGCGAGGGCACCGCGCTCGTCTGGCAGGGTGATTTCCAGAATGCGCGCCAGCTCGTGCAGGCGATGGCGCGCCGTGTCGAGCGCAAGCCGAAGAAGGCGAAAGCCGCGGCCGGCGTCGACGCATTCAACCTGCATCGTCTCGCGCAGTCGCAGCGTGCGCGCACGCTCGGGATGCTGCTGATCCCGCTCGACGCCGACTACACGATCCCGCTGCGCCGTGCGCCCGACGTGCGTGCCGCCTGCGAGGAGGCGTATGGCCCCGGCGGCGCGCCGTCGGTCGTGTCGCTGCGCGAACTGCTCGGTCTCGTCGGCGCGCATGAGTGGCGCAAGAAGGGCGTACCGATTCCGGCGCTCGGCGGCGCGCCGATCCACCCGCACTATGGCGTGTTCTCGCCGGTGCGCGGCGAATACGTCGACCTCGTCGCGCGCGCGCCGCTGCCGGCGACATCGCTCGCGTTCGACATCGGCACCGGCACCGGCGTGCTGGCGGCCGTGCTTGCGTCGCGCGGCGTCGAGCGCGTGGTCGCGACCGACCAGGATCCGCGTGCGCTGGCGTGCGCACGCGAGAACGTCGCGCGGCTCGGCCATGCGAGCCAGGTCGACGTCGTGGAAGCCGACCTGTTTCCGCCCGGCCGCGCGCCGCTCGTCGTCTGCAACCCGCCGTGGGTGCCGGCCCGGCCGAGCGCGCCGATCGAATACGCGGTCTACGACCCCGACAGCCGCATGTTGCGCGGCTTCCTCGCGGGGCTCGCCGCGCATCTCGAGCCGGGCGGCGAGGGCTGGCTGATCCTGTCCGATTTCGCCGAGCATCTCGGCCTGCGGCCGCGCGAAACGCTGCTGCAATGGATCGACGAAGCCGGCCTCGTCGTGCTCGGCCGCGACGACATCCGCCCCGCCCACCCAAAGTCGACGGACGCCGACGATCCGCTGCACGCGGCACGCCGCGCCGAAGTCACGTCGCTGTGGCGGCTCGGCGCACGAGCCTGACCGCGCATTTTCGGTAAACTGTCGCCATTCCTCACGAATTCCCGCCGCCGGGCCGTGGTCGACCGACCGTGGCCCGGCGCCGCATCACGATGTCGAACAAGACCCACGAAATCCGTCCGGAGCAGTCCGTCGAGCTGCTGAAGGAACTGCACATCCTCACCCGCGACGGGAAGCTGAACCAGGACAGCCGCCGCAAGCTGAAGCAGGTCTACCACCTGTTCCAGTTCATCGAGCCGCTGCTCGCCGGCGTGCAGGCCGACCAAGGCAACGTGACGCTCGTCGATCACGGTGCTGGCAAGTCGTATCTCGGCTTCATCCTGTACGACCTGTTCTTCAAGCAGCAGCCGGGGCACGGTACGCCGGCGTTCGCGTCGCACGTGTACGGGATCGAGACGCGCGAGGAGCTCGTCACGCGCTCGACCGAGCTGGCCGCGCGGCTCGGGTTCGGCGGCATGTCGTTCCTGAACCTGTCGGTCGCCGACTCGATCACGTCGCCGCGGCTGCCCGAAACCGTCGACGTCGTCACCGCGCTGCATGCATGCGACACGGCGACCGACGACGCGATCCGCTTCGCGCTCGCGAAGCGCGCGCAGCACATCGTGCTGGTGCCGTGCTGCCAGGCGGAAGTCGCGGGCGTGCTGCGCAAGAACAAGGGCAAGTCGCTCGCGAACGCGCTGACCGAGGTGTGGCGGCATCCGCTGCATACGCGGGAATTCGGCAGCCAGATCACCAACGTGCTGCGTTGCCTGCAACTCGAGGCGCACGGCTACCAGGTCAGCGTGACCGAACTGGTCGGCTGGGAGCATTCGATGAAGAACGAGCTGATCATCGCGCAGTACAAGAACCTGCCGCGCCGGCGGCCCGGCGAGCGGTTGAACGAGATCCTCGGGATGTTCGGCCTTGCCGAACTGAACGAGCGCTTCTTCGTGGCGCAAGCCGCGCGAGCAGGCGGCGAGGCCGCCGAGCCGGCCGAAGGCTGACGCACGGCCCGCGCGGCGCGTCAGACGTCGTCGCCCGGCCTGCGCATCCATTCGCGCCAGCCGTCATGGCCGAGGCGGCGCAGCGTTTCCTGATTCTTTTCGTAGATCGCGGACGCGTCGGGAAACGCGTCGACCGCGCGTGCGATGCTGTCCTCGCGCAGCAGATGCAGGATCGGGTACGGCGCGCGGTTCGTGTAGTTCTCGATGTCGTCGGGCGCGGTGCCTTCGAATCGGTATTGCGGGTGGAAGCTCGCGATCTGCAGCACGCCGTCGAGCCGCAACTGCTGCACCAGCCGTTCGGCAAAGAACAGTGCGTCGTTGTAATCGACGAAATCGGCAAACGCATGCGGGAAGATCAGCAGCGTCGTATCGACCTGCCGCGGGTCCGCCGCATCGAGCGCGCGCAGCTCGGTCTCGAGTTCGGCGAGCGCATCTTCCAGCGTCGTCGCGTCGCTGATCGCGTAGCGCACCTGTTCCTTCACGTAGACGCTTTTCGCGAACGGGCACAGATTGAGCCCGATCACCGCGCGCGCGAGCCAGTGCCGGGTGGCGGCGAGGATGTCGTCGTGCGATTCGGGGCGGGTGTCGGTCATCGTGAAACCAGTCGGGCGGAAGAACGGCGAGGGCCGCATTGTAGCGGGCGCGCCGCGCGCCGGCGCATGCGCCGCGTCAAGCGCAGGCGGCTTCGATCAACTGCGTGACGAGCGCGGGCGCGGTGCCGATCGGCGTTTCGCCGTGCCGGTACGTCTGGCTCGCCGCATAGATGCCTTCGACCACCAGCGCAAGCGCGTCGGCCAGCGCCTTCGGCTGCCGCGCTCCGGCGCCTTCGCATAGCGAGACGAGCCGTTTCATCAACTGTTCCTTGTTTTGCGCGACGCGCTCGCGCGCCGGGTGCGACGCATCCGGGAATTCGGCGGCCACGTTGACGAACGGGCAGCCGCGATAGTCCTTCTGCGTCGCGCGCTCGGCAAGATCGACGAAATACTGGATCAACTGCGCCTTCGGCTGCCCCGGGTGCTTCGCGGCGCTCGTGTCGAGCCGCTCGAAGAAGCATGCGTCCATCCGTTCGAGATACGCGAGGATCAGCTCGTCCTTCGACGAGAACTGGCGGTACAGGCTCATCTTGTTGACGCCCGCGCGCTCCACGACCGCCTCGACGCCCACCGTTCGCACGCCTTCCCTGTAAAACAGCTCCTCGGCGGCACGCAGCAGGTGCTCCTGTGCGGTGGCGCCGTCGATCGGCCGGCGCGTACGCCGCGCCGGCGGTTTGTCGATCTCGATGCCCGACATGATGACCCTCGACTACGTGATGAATTGCTTGACATGTTACCGACTGGTAACTACGATCGCAACACACTTGTGACCGGTCGGTAACAATCGCACCGGATCGACAGACGAATGCCAAGCGTCGGCCCGGGTCAGCCGACGTTGCAATGCGCGGCGGAGGTGGCCTGATCGGGGCGGAGCAGGTGCGATGGCGCCGGAGCCGCCAACTGGAGAACGCGAAGATGAACTGGGCAGTGACACGAATCAGCGGGCGCTTCCACTACGGATGGCTCGCGGCGGCGGTGGTATTCCTGATCCTGCTGGCGGCAGCCGGCACGCGTGCGACGCCGAGCGTGCTGATGGTGCCGCTCGAGCGCGAGCTCGGCTGGAGCCGGGCGGCGATTTCGCTGGCGATCTCGGTGAACATCGCGCTGTACGGCCTGACGGGCCCGTTCGCGGCCGCCGCGATGCAGCGCTTCGGGCTGCGCCCGACGATCCTCACCGCGCTGGTGACGATGAGCGCGGGCGTCGCGCTGTCGTCGATGATGACGCAGAGCTGGCAGATGGTGGTGATCTGGGGGCTGATGGTCGGCTGCTCGACGGGCGTCGTCGCGCTGACGCTGTCCGCGACCTTCGTCACGCGCTGGTTCCATGCACGGCGCGGCCTCGTGATGGGGATCCTGACCGCGAGCACGGCCACCGGCCAGCTCGTGTTCCTGCCGATGCTCGCGGCGATCGCGCAGCGCCACGGCTGGCGGCCGGTCGTGCTGGTCGTCGCGGTGGCGGCCGCGATCGTGATTCCGCTGGTGGCGTTCCTGTTGCCCGAGCGGCCGGCCGACGTGAAGCTGCGCCCGTACGGCGAGCCGGCCGACGCGCCGCCCGCGCCCGACGCGACGAAGGAGAACCCGCTCGCGGTCGCGTTCCGCACGCTGCTGATGGCGAGCCGTTCGCGCGACTTCTGGCTGCTGTTCTTCAGCTTCTTCATCTGCGGCGCGAGCACCAACGGCTACGTCGGCACGCACCTGATCGCGATGTGCAGCGACTACGGGATGACCGAAGTGCAGGGCGCATCGCTGCTTGCGGCGATGGGGGTGTTCGACCTGTTCGGCACGACGCTGTCGGGCTGGCTCTCCGACCGTTACGACAACCGCGTGCTGCTGTTCTGGTACTACGGGCTGCGCGGGCTGTCGCTGATCTATCTGCCGCATGCGTTCGGGATCGATTTCTTCGGGCTGCCGCTGTTCGCGATGTTCTACGGGCTCGACTGGATCGCGACCGTGCCGCCGACCGTGCGGCTCGCGACCGATGTGTTCGGCAAGGCCGCGGCGCCGGTCGTGTTCGGCTGGATCGTCGCCGGCCACCAGCTCGGCGCGGCGTTCGCGGCGCTCGGGGCCGGGCTGCTGCGCGCGAGCCTTGGTACCTACACGGTCGCTTCGATGATCTCGGGCGGGCTGTGCATCGCCGGCGCGCTGATCGTGCTGCGGATCAACCGCGGCCCGTCGCGCGCGGCCGCGCAGGCGGCCTGATTGCGGTGAACGCGGCCGGCCGCGCAGCCTGCGGCCGGCCAATGCACGCACGGAGATTTGCATAGCGCGGCGGGAGCGGGCGCGCCGCCGCTCAAGCGGGTATGCTTGCGGTTCGCCGGGCGTTCGCGCCCCTTCATCGATGTCAGCGAGGAACCGCATGTCCGTCAAACCTGCTCCCACCACTGTTTCGATTCACGATCTGATCGCAGGCCGCTGGAGCCCGCGTGCCTATTCGGACGAGCCCGTCAGCGCCGGCGATCTGCACGCCGTGCTCGAAGCGGCGCGCTGGGCGCCGTCCGCGTACAACGCCCAGCCGTGGCGTTTCATCGTATTCGATCGCGCGCATGACGAAGACGCATTCAAGCGCGCGTTCGCGACGCTGGTGCCGTTCAACCAGGGCTGGAATGCGCCGGCGCCCGTGCTGATCGCGGTGACCGCGCACACGTTGACGCCGAAGGGCGAGCCGGCACCGACCGCGTCGTACGACGCGGGCGCCGCCGCGATGTCGCTGGTGCTGCAGGCGCATGCGCTCGGCCTCGCGGCCCACCAGATGAGCGGTTTCGATACGAAGGCGTTTCGCGACGCGTTCGCGATTCCGGCCGACGTCGCGATCCTGTCGATCATCTCGCTCGGCCACTACGGCAACGTCGACAAGCTCGATCCGGTGCTGCGCGATCGCGAAAAGGCGCCGCGTACGCGCCATGCGATCGGCGAAGTCGTCTATGCGGGCGCGTGGAAGAAGGGCTTCGACGCGGCAGCCTGACCCCGCAGGCGGCGGGCTGCGTCCTGCATCCCGCCCGTGTGTGTCCCTGGCGCGCCGCGGCGCGCGCCGTCGCCTGCCGCGCCCGCCGCGCGGCACCGGTGGCCCGCCCCGGTTGTGATCCAGCGGGCTTCATGTTAAAAAGCCCGTCCTTTCCGTTTTCGCGCCGGCCCTGCTGCGGCAATTTCCCATGACTTACTGCGCGATCGATTTCGGCACGTCCAATTCCGCCGTGGCGCTGCCCGACGGCGACGGCATGCGCCTCGCGCCCGTCGAGGGCGACCACCTGACGCTGCCCACGGCGATCTTCTTCAACAACGACGAGGAAACGGTCGAATACGGCCGTGCGGCGCTGGCTTCCTATATCGACGGTTTCGACGGCCGGCTGATGCGCTCGATGAAGAGCATCCTCGGCTCGCCGCTCGCGGAGACGACGACCGATCTCGGCGACGGCAGCGCGATCGCGTACACCGAAATCATCGCGCGCTTCCTGACCCACCTGAAACGCAAGGCCGAAGCGCGCGCGGGCGCGCCGATCGGCCGCGCGGTGCTCGGCCGGCCCGTGTTCTTCGTCGACGACGATCCGCGCGCCGACCGTCTCGCGCAGGATCAGCTCGCGGCGGCCGCGCAATCGGTCGGTTTCGCGGACGTTCACTTCCAGTACGAACCGATTGCCGCCGCGTTCGACTACGAATCGCGCCAGCAGGCCGAGCGCCTCGTGCTCGTCGCGGACATCGGCGGCGGCACGTCCGACTTCTCGCTGGTGCGCGTCGGGCCCGAGCGGATGGCGCGGCTCGAGCGCAAGGACGACGTGCTGGCGCACCACGGCGTGCACGTCGCGGGTACCGACTACGACCGGCGTGTCGAACTGGCGGCGATCCTGCCCGCATTCGGCTACCGTTCGCTCGACCCGGAAGGGCGCGAACTGCCGAACAAGATCTACTTCGATCTCGCGACCTGGCACCTGATCAACACGGTCTACACGCCGAAGCGGCTCGGCGAGCTGAAGCTGATGAAGCACCTGTACCAGGACGTGCGGCAGTACGACCGGCTCACGAGCGTGGTCGAGCAGCGGCTCGGGCATGCGCTGATGGCGCGCGCGGAAGAGGCAAAGATCGGCGTCGCGGCGGGCGGGGAGACGATGATCGACCTGAACGACGTGGAAGAAGACCTGCTGATCGCGTTCGACGCCGATCGCCTCGTCGATGCGAGCCGTGACGACACCACACGCATCGTCGACGCCGCGCGCGAGACGGTGCGGCTTGCGGGCATCGCGCCGCGCGAGGTCGGCGCGCTGTACTTCACCGGCGGTTCGACCGGGCTCGCGTTCCTGTCGGGTGCGCTCGCGGGCGCGTTTCCGGAGGCGCAACCGGTATTCGGCGACCGCCTCGCGAGCGTCGCGACGGGCCTCGGCATTCACGCGCAGCGATTGTTCGGTTGAATGGCGGCAGGCGGAAGGGCGTAGCTGCCATCCCGCATCGGCGCCCAAAAACAAAAAGCCCCGCCGAAGCGGGGCTTTTTTACACGAATTATCGCGCCAAGCTTAGACCGGACGGATGTTCGCAGCTTGCAGACCCTTCGGGCCCGTCTTCACTTCGAATTCAACCTTCTGGTTTTCTTGCAGCGTCTTGAAGCCTTCGACGCGGATTTCCGAGAAGTGCGCGAACAGATCGTCGCCGCCGCCTTCCGGGGTGATGAAGCCGAAGCCCTTTGCGTCATTGAACCACTTGACGGTACCGGTTGCCATGTTACTTGTTCCTAAAAAGATAAAACGGGGCCGAAGCCCATGGGGTGCGGAAAATCAAGGAAGGGGTAATAGGACCACCGGAGTACCGTTGATGGGCGAACTACGAAAGAACCAATTCACTCGCCACCTGAAATCCTGCGAAGTCCTTTATACGGCTAATCGCGCTCATGGTCAACCGTATTCCCATGCTCTCAGGGTTATTGCGTATATCAGGTTTACAAAGCTTGCAGGCGATGCGAATTTTTTGTAGGGGCCGAACGATTTTGGCGGCACGTTCGAGGTGCAACCGTTAAACTACGCGCCGCGCGGACGGGTTGCCCCGATCGGATGACTCGTCCCCCCAAGAATGCGTGCGCGGTGCTGTCCGAGCCGATCCCGGACCGCGGGCCGACCATGCTTTTTGAGACACAGGAGAGGATGTGAAGAGTTCTATTCAACGGAACATCGGCCCGTTTGCATTGATGCTGACGGGGCTGGGTTCGATTATCGGCTCGGGCTGGCTGTTCGGTGCCTGGAAAGCCGCGAAGATCGCCGGTCCGGCGGCGATCTGCGCATGGATCATCGGTGCGGTCGTGATTCTTGCGATTGCACTGACGTACGCCGAACTGGGCGCGATGTTCCCCGAGTCGGGCGGCATGGTGCGCTACGCGCGCTACTCGCACGGTTCGCTGGTCGGTTTCATCAGCGCATGGGCCAACTGGATCGCGATCGTTTCCGTGATCCCGATCGAGGCCGAAGCGTCGATCCAGTACATGAGTACGTGGCCGTATCCATGGGCGCATGCGCTGTTCGTGAACGGCGAGTTGACGACACCCGGCCTGCTGCTGTCGGCCGTGCTGGTCGTCATCTACTTCATGCTGAACTACTGGGGCGTGAAGGCCTTTGCACGGGCGAACACCGCGATCACGATCTTCAAGTTCCTGATCCCGGGCGCCACGATCCTCGGCCTGATGCTGACGAGCTTCCATTCGGAGAACCTCGGCACCGCGTCGAATGCGAGCTTCGCACCGTATGGCTGGTCGGCCGTGCTGACCGCGGTCGCGACGAGCGGCATCGTGTTCGCGTTCAACGGTTTCCAGAGCCCGGTGAACCTGGCGGGCGAAGCGCGCAATCCTTCGCGCAGCGTGCCGTTCGCGGTGATCACGTCGATCCTGATCGCGCTCGTGATCTACGTGCTGCTGCAGATGGCGTACATCGGTTCGGTGAATCCGGCTGACGTCGCGCAGGGCTGGGCGCACTTCAATTTCTCGTCGCCGTTCGCGGAACTCGCGATCGCGCTGAACCTGAACTGGCTCGCGATCCTGCTGTACATCGACGCGTTCGTCAGCCCGAGCGGCACCGGCACGACCTACATGGCGACGACCACGCGGATGATCTACGCGATGGAGCGCAACAACACGATGCCGAAGATGTTCGGCAACGTGCACCCGATCTACGGTGTGCCGCGCCAGGCGATGTGGTTCAACCTGCTCGTGTCGTTCGTGTTCCTGTTCTTCTTCCGCGGCTGGAGCTCGCTCGCGGCGGTGATCTCGGTTGCAACGGTGATCTCGTACCTGACCGGCCCGATCAGCCTGATGGCGCTGCGCCGCGCGGCGACCGACATCGAGCGCCCGCTGTCGATCCCGCTGATGAAGCTGATCGCACCGTTCGCGTTCGTGTGTGCGTCGCTGATCCTGTATTGGGCGAAGTGGCCGCTCACGGGCGAAATCATCCTGCTGATGATCGTCGCACTGCCGGTGTACTTCTACTTCCAGGCGAAATCGGGCTGGACCGGCTGGGGCGCCGACCTGAAGGCTGCCTGGTGGCTGGTCGCGTACCTGCCGACGATGGCCGTGCTGTCGCTGATCGGCAGCAAGGAATTCGGCGGTCACGGCTACCTGCCGTACGGCTGGGACATGCTGATCGTCGCGGCGATCTCGCTGGTGTTCTACTTCTGGGGTGTGAATACCGGTTACCGGACCCAGTATCTCGACGAGCGCGAGTCGCACGACGAGATCCTCGAAGGGGTCGGTGCCTGACGCATGACCTGTCGCCGGATTCGGCGGCGGCGGGAAGCAGCGGAAAAAGCCCGCCCGAGCGATGCTCGGGCGGGCTTTTTGTTTGCGTCGGCGATGGCGTCGCGGCTCAGGCGTTGGCGCTCGCGAACACGTAGTTCGTCATCGCGAGCACGCGCTGGTAGGTGCCGAGCGACTGGATGCCGAGCTGGTAGTCGTCGTCCGCCGCGCCGAGCGCCGTGAAGACCGGCAGCAGATGCTCGTCGGTCGGATGCATCAGCACCGCGTGCGGCGCCTGCCGGCGGTAGTCGAGCAGCGCATCGACATCGCGCGCGGCGAGCTTCGCCTCGAACCAGTCGGTGAATTCCGCGACGCGCGGGTCCGCATCCTCGGGCGCGGCACCGAAATCGGCCGCACGCAGGTTATGCGTGATCTGGCCCGAGCCGATCACCATCACGCCTTCGTCACGCAGCGGCCGCAGCGCACGGCCGAGCGCGAAGTGGTGCGCCGCATCCGCGCGCGGCTGGATCGACAGCTGCGCGACCGGCACGTCCGCCTCCGGGAACATCAGCAGCATCGGCACCCACGCGCCGTGGTCGAGGCCGTGCTCGGTCGTCGCGGTCGCGATGCCGGCCGCATTCAGCAGCGTGGCCGCGCGTTCGGCGACGTCGGGCGCGCCCGGCGCCGGATAGCGGATGTCGTACAGCGCCTGCGGGAAACCGTAGAAATCGTGAATCGTTTCCGGATGCGCGGCGACGCTCGCGACCGGCCGTTGCGTGCCCCAGTGCGCGGACAGCATCAGTACCGCGCGCGGGCGCGGCAATTCGGCGCCGAGATGCGTGAATGCGCCGGACGGCAGCGTCGGGTCGATCGGCAGCGTCGGGGCGCCGTGGGACAGGTACAGCGAAGGCAAGCGGTTCATGGTGGTGGCCTGCAAAAAGGGTTTGCCTGTGACTATAGGCGCGCACCGCGTATTGATAAATCCGCGTGGCGGAATTTGATTGACGCTTGTTTGTTGATAATCGTCGCAACGTAATGCGTGACGGTGTGCGAAATCGTCAGTACGCGTGCAATCGAGTGAATTTCCGTGAAAATCGGCGAAGATGGGCGAAGAAGGGGGCTTACTGCGCGTGCCGGATGCCGGCCCAGGGTGTCGTCTGCGGCGCGCTGAGCGCGAACAGGTCGAGGACGCGCGTGACGGTCTGGTCGACGAGTTCCTCGATCGTCTTCGGCATCGCGTAGAACGCGGGCAGCGGCGGAAAGACGATGCCGCCCATCTCGGTGACGGCGGTCATGTTGCGCAGATGCGCGAGGTTGAACGGCGTTTCGCGCACCATCAGCACGAGACGGCGGCGTTCCTTCAGCGTGACGTCGGCCGCGCGTGTGATCAGGTTGTCGGACAGCCCGTGCGCGACGCTCGCGAGCGTCTTCATCGAACAGGGTGCGATCACCATCCCGTCGGTCGCGAACGAACCCGACGCGATCGTCGCACCGACGTCGCGCACCGAGTGCACGACGTCCGCTCGGCGTTCGACCTCGGCCTTCGGCAGCTTCAGTTCATGCTGGATGTTGAGCCAGCCGGCGTTCGAAATCAGCAGGTGCGTTTCGACGCCGCCCGCGGCGCGCAGCAGATCGAGCAGCCGGACGCCGTAGATCGCGCCGGTGGCGCCGGTGATCGCGACGATCAGCCGGCGTGGCGGCGCGCTGGGAGAGGCCATCGAAAGGGCAGCGGCTGCCGCGTGTCAGGCGGCGGCGAACAGTTGCTGCAGTTCGCCCGACTGGTACATCTCCATCATGATGTCCGAGCCGCCGATGAATTCGCCCTTCACGTAGAGCTGCGGAATGGTCGGCCAGTTCGAGAATGCCTTGATGCCCTGGCGGATTTCGTCGTCTTCCAGCACGTTGACCGTCTTGAACTGGTCGACGCCGCAGGCTTTCAGCACCTGCACGGCGCGGCCCGAGAAGCCGCACATCGGGAATTGCGCGTTGCCCTTCATGAAGAGCACGACCTGGTTTTCGTCGACGATTTGCTTGATACGTTGTTGGGTGTCCATGACTGACCTTGCGTTTGCGGGGCGTTAGATCGAAATGATAGCGGATTTCAACCGGGCGAGCCGGGCGTCAGCCCGGCCGCCGGCCGCCTGTCGTGCGTTCGATCGAGGCGAGATCGGCGAGCGATTCGACCGCGACGAAGCCGTGCGAGGCGAGAATGTCGCGGACGGCTTCGGCCTGATCGTAGCCGTGCTCGATCCAGAGCGTGCCGCCTGGTTTCAAATGGGCGCCGGCGCCCGCGACGATCGTGCGGATCGCGCTGAGGCCGTCGGCGTCGTCGGTGAGTGCGCCGCGCGGCTCGAAACGCAGGTCGCCCTGCGCGAGATGCGGATCGTGCCGCGCGATGTACGGCGGGTTGCTGACGATCGTGTCGAACACGAGCGCCGGATCGAGCGCCGCGTACCAGTCGCTCTGCAGCCACTGCAGCGGGCCGCCGGGGCGGCGTGCGTCGAGCAGCTTGCCTGCGTTGCGCTGCGCGACGACCAGCGCGGCCGGCGAGCGATCGAGCGCCCACACGCGTGCATCGGGGCGCTCGGCGGCGATCGACACGGCAATCGCGCCACTGCCGGTGCCGAGATCGAGCACGGCCGGATGCGGCAGCCCGTCGATCGCATCGAGCGCGGCTTCGACGAGCAGTTCGGTTTCGGGGCGCGGGATCAGCACGTCGGGCGTCACGTCGAACGGGCGGCCGAAGAACTCGCGGATCCCGACCAGTTGCGCGACGGGTTCGCCGGCGACGCGGCGCGCTTCGAGCGCGCGGTAGCGTTCGACCGCGGCCGCATCGAGCGGCACATCGCCGCGCGTGATCAGCTGTGTGCGGGTCCAGCCGAGCGCGTGCGCGAGCAGCACGCGTGCGTCGACCGCGTCGAGCGGTGACGCGCGCAGCAATTCGGCGGCGGTGGTGTCGGGCATCGCGGCCTCAGTCGGCTTCGCCGAGCGACGCGAGCAGCTCGGCCTGGTGCTCGCTGACGAGCGCGCCGATCAGTTCGTCGAGATCGCCGTCCATGATCGCCTCGAGCCGGTACAGCGTCAGGTTGATCCGGTGGTCGGTCATCCGGCCTTGCGGGAAGTTGTACGTGCGGATCCGTTCGGAACGGTCGCCGGAGCCGATCAGGCTCTTGCGCGTCGCGGCTTCCTTCGCGTGCTGCTCGTGATACTGCTTGTCCTTGATGCGCGCGGCGAGCACCTTCAGCGCGCGGTCCTTGTTCTTGTGCTGCGAGCGGTCGTCCTGGCATTCGACGACGATCCCGGTCGGGATGTGCGTGACGCGCACCGCCGAATCGGTCTTGTTGATGTGCTGGCCGCCCGCGCCGGATGCGCGGAACGTGTCGATCCGCAGGTCGGCCGGGTTGATCTCGACTTCGCCGATCTCGTCGGCTTCCGGCATCACCGCGACCGTGCACGCGGACGTATGGATGCGCCCCTGTGTCTCGGTCGCCGGCACGCGCTGCACGCGATGGCCGCCCGATTCGAACTTCAGGCGCGAAAACGCGCCCTGGCCCGCGATCCGCACGATCACTTCCTTGTAGCCGCCGAGATCCGACGCGCTCTCCGACATCATTTCGACCTGCCAGCGCTGGCGTTCCGCGAAGCGCAGGTACATGCGCAGCAGGTCGCCCGCGAACAGCGCCGATTCGTCGCCGCCCGTGCCCGCGCGGATTTCGAGGAAGATGTTGCGATCGTCGTTCGGATCCTTCGGCAGCAGCATCTTCTGCAGCTCGGTCTCGAGGCGCGCCATATCGTCGCGCGCGCTGCGGATTTCGTCTTCGGCGAAGTCCCGCATCGACGGGTCGGCGAGCAGTTCCTGCGCGGCCTTCTCGTCGCTGCGCGACTGGCGCCACAGCGCGTATTGCTCGACGACCGGGCCGAGTTCCGCATGTTCACGCGTCAGCTTGCGGTACTGGTCGAGGTCGGCCGTGACGTTTTCGCGGCTCAGCAGGTCGTTCAGTTCGGCCAGCCGTGTGGACAGCTGGTCGAGCTTGCGTTGCATGCTCGTTTTCATGGTGTGGAGCGGCGCTCCCGGGCAAGGGGTATTCGGAAAGGATAGGCCGGCGCGGGGCCGGCGGCAGGGCGACCGGGCGGCGCTAGTGGCCGGACTGGTCGTTCGAGCGCGGCGCGTGCTGGTAGAAGCCGCGCATCAGGTCGATCAGCGAATCGCGATCGGCGCCGTTCACGCGGTTGAGCGCGCTCGTCGGGCCGTGGATCAGCTTGTTGGTCAGCGCCTGCGACAACGCCTCGAGTACGGCGGCCGGATCGTCGCCGCGTGCGAGCAGTTTCTGCGCCTTGTCGACTTCGGCGCGGCGCAGCGCGTCGGCCTGCGTATGCATGTGACGAATCACCGGCACGACGCTGCGCGTGTCGAGCCATTGCATGAAATTCTGCACGCGCGTCTCGATGATCGCTTCGGCCTGCGCGACCGCGGCCTGGCGCGACGCGTTGCCTTCGCGCACGATCGCGCCGAGATCGTCGACGGTGTAGAGGAACACGTCCTTCAGCTTGCCGACTTCGGGCTCGATGTCGCGCGGCACCGCGAGGTCGACCATGAAGATCGGGCGGTGGCGGCGCGCCTTCACCGCGCGCTCGACCGCGCCGAGGCCGATGATCGGCAGCGTCGATGCGGTGCACGACACGATGATGTCGAATTCGTGCATGCGGGTCGGCAGGTCGGCCAGCGGCATCGCGCGGCCGTTGAAGCGTTCGGCGAGCCGCTGGCCGCGTTCGGCCGTGCGGTTCGCGACGACGAGTTCGCGCGGGCCTTGCGCGGCGAAGTGCGTCGCGCACAGCTCGATCATCTCGCCGGCGCCGATGAACAGTACGCGCTGATCCGACACCTTTTCGAAGATCCGCTGCGCGAGGCGCACCGCGGCGGCGGCCATCGACACCGACTGCGTGCCGATTTCGGTCGTGCCGCGCACTTCCTTCGCCACCGCGAACGTGCGCTGGAACAGCTGGTTCAGATAGGTGCCGAGCGCGCCGGCTTCCGTCGCGGTGCGGACCGCGTCCTTCATCTGGCCCAGAATCTGGGTTTCGCCGAGCACCATCGAATCGAGGCCGGACGCGACGCGGAATGCATGCCGGACCGCTTCCGACTGCGGCAGCGCGTACACATGCGGGGCGAGCTCGTCGACCGGAATCCGGTGATACTCCGACAGCCAGCGGACCGCGCCTTCGCGCGCCGCGCGATCGTCGGTCGCGCAATACAGTTCGGTGCGGTTGCAGGTGGAGAGGATCGCCGCTTCGGGCGTATTGGGTGCCTGGGGGCCGAGAAACACGTTCTTGAACGTGACGAGAGCCGGCTTGATCTGCTCGAGCGGAAACGCCACGCGTTCGCGCAAGGCGACAGGCGCAGTGTGGTGATTGATTCCGATCGTGAGGAGTTGCATATCGAGGGCTATCGTTTAGCCCCATATTATAGCGTTTCAGCGATTTCCTCACTCGCGGCATACCGGGCATCAGCGTGGCGGGGCCGGGAATTTGGGGGTTCGATCGGCACGCGGTCGAGCTGATAGCCGTAGCCGTAGAGCGGCAACAGCCGGTAGCCGCGCTCCGGGAGCAATTGCAACTTGCTGCGCAGCCGGGATGCGTGCGTATCGAGCGTGCGCGACTTCATGTCGCGGCGGCGCCCCCACACGGTTTCGAGGATATGGGCGCGCGACACGGGCCGCGACAGGTTCGTGAACAGCAGCTGGGCGAAACGGAATTCCTTGGGCGTCAGTGAAACGATTGCGTTGCCGAAGCGCACGAGGTCGTGCGTTGCGTCGAATGCGTATTCCCCATACATTTCGCGCGAGCGGGTCGGCGGCCGGCGTACGCCGGCGCGCCGGCTCAGTGCGTTGACGCGCGCAAGCAGCTCGGGGCCGCTCACGGGCCGCGCGAGGCAATCGTCGGCGCCCGCGTGCAGGCACGAGACGATTTCGCTTTCGCGCGGCGACTGCATCACGGCGATGGCCGGCAACCCGGGCAGGACCGTCTGCGCGCGCGGAATGACTTCCTCGGCGGGCTGATCGCCGGCCCAGTGGCCGGTGATCAGCATGTCGCAGGTGTTGTCGGCCGCGAGCCACGCGAAGAAGGCGGTGCTGGACGGAAACGCGTGGCACACGTGACCGCCCGCGAAGAGCAGCCGGTTCAGGAGCGCGGCGCGACGCGACTCGGGATCGATCAGAGCGATTCGCATGAGAGTTTCTTCATTACGGTAGCCGGTGCGCGCTTGCCATAACGTCGAGTCGGCCCCTACACTCGAACGTTCGCGGCACCCGGCTGGTCTCGGGTTCGATGGATGAATCGATGCTAGCCGCTGGTAACGTTCACGCCTATGGGACGAATCTGAATTTATAGAAGGCGTCGAATGAACTGGTTTGGAATCATTGTCCTGGGAGCGGCCGTCGGGCTGTTCGGCCGCTGGCTGCATCCGATGCGGCGCACGAGTCGGCCGGCGTGGTGGATCGCGGTGCTCGCCGGCATCGTCGGTGCGGCCGCCGCCCGCATGGCCGGCAATCTCTCGGGACTGTTTTACGATGGCGAGACGCTCGAATGGCCGGTCTGCACCGGCGTCGCGTTCCTTGCCGTAGCCGTGACGGTCGCGCTGTCGGCCCGTCGCTGAATGCTCTCAGGTGAAATCATGAATGCCCGTCTTCCCGAAGTCTCGCCGGTGCCGGCCCGCCTTGCGCTGTTGCGCGGTGCCATGGCCCGCGAGGACCTGGCCGCCTATCTCGTGCCGTCCGCCGATCCCCATCTGTCCGAGTATCTGCCCGAGCGCTGGCAGGCGCGCCGCTGGCTGTCCGGCTTCACGGGCTCGGTCGGCACGCTGGTCGTGACCGCGGATTTCGCGGGGCTGTGGGTCGACAGCCGCTACTGGGTACAGGCCGACGCCGAGCTGGCCGGCACGGGCGTGCAACTGATGAAGATGACGGGCGGCCAGC
>NZ_JAAGPK010000082.1:0-36795 GCF_017104685.1 Burkholderia sp. Tr-20355
GCTAGCTGGTTGATATGAGTGATGTGTGTTCACTAGGTGTGATAGACATACACCGTACAGTGTAGTACAGTGATCATGTATAATGATGATCGAACAAAGTCGTCGATATACTAGTTACATGATACACACATCAATAGGTTAGTAGTATAGATATACATATGATTATCGTAGAGAGTGTTGTTATCCTGTTTGTGTCTATGATATATATTTCTGTTTCTATTTTTTTTTTTTTTAATGATCCGCCGCCCACCGAGATCTACACTGACCTTACCCCTCTTTCCCTACCCGCCGCTCTTCCGATCTCGCGGGCGAGCAGCGCGGCCGCGGCCGGCCGAAGCTCGGCGTCGTATCGCGTGAAGTCACGCTGCTGCCGCGTCACTGGGAATGGCTCGGCGCGCAGCCGGGCGGCGCGTCGGTCGCGCTGCGCAAGCTGGTCGAGGACGCGCGGCGCACGCATGCGGCGGCCGACCGGCACCGCGACGCGCAGGCGCGCGCCTATCACTTCATGTCGGCGATGGCGGGCGACCTGCCCGGTTTCGAGGAAGCCGCGCGGGCGCTGTACGCGAACGAGCCGGCGCGGCTGGCCGAACTGGTTGCCGGCTGGCCGGACGACGTGCGCGACCACGCGCTCGCGCTGGCGCGCGGCGACCTGCCGCCGTCCGCCGAAGACTGCTGACGGAGCGCCGACGCGATGACCGCATTCGACCTGAACCACGGCGCGATCGCGCCGGTCGCCGACGAAGTCGATGTCGTCGACCTGCGCGTGACGGGCGCCATCCCGCGCGAACTCGACGGCACGTTGCTGCGCAACGGCCCGAATCCGCCGGGCGGCCGCTTCGAAGGCAACGACATGCTGTCGTGGTGGCCGGAAGCCGCGATGCTGCACGCGATCGCGTTCGACCGTGGCCGCGCGACCGGCTACCGGAACCGCTGGGCGCGCACGCAGCGCTGGGCCGCCGTGCATGCGCCGGGGCAGGTGCCGCATCTGCCCGACACCAATCCCAACGTGAACGTGCTGCAGCATGCGGGCGAATTGCTCGCGCTGGCCGAGGGCGGCGCGCCCCTCGCGATCACGCCCGCGCTCGATTCGCTCGGCGCGGCGGCGCGGCACGCGGGCTTCGGCGGCGGAATGACCGCGCATCCGAAGGTCGATCCGGTGACCGGCGAACTGATCGCGTTCCGCGCGGACTGGCGCGCGCCGTGGCTGCGCTACGGCGTGATCGACGCGCACGGCGTGCAGCGCGTCGACGTCGAAATCGACCTGAATGCGCCGTCGATGATGCACGACCTCGCGATCACCGAAACCCGCAGCCTGCTGCTCGACCTGAACGTCGGCTACGACTTCTCGCTGCTGAAGCAGGGCCACCGGATGCCGCTGCGCTGGCACGACGACCGGCCCGCGCGCATCGGCGTGATGCCGCGGCACGGCGGCGCCGTGCGCTGGTTCGGTGTCGAGCCGTGCTTCATCCAGCACGTCGTGAACGCATACGACTGCGATGCGTCGTGCATCGTGCTCGACGTGGTGCGCTATCCGTCGTTCCTGCGGCTCGATGCGCGCACGGGCCGCTTCGCCGACAACCCGGTCGGCGAGCTGTGGCGCTACGTGATCGACACGGCGAACGGGCTGGTCGACGAAGGGCCGCTCGCCGACGGCGGCATCGAATTGCCGCGCATCAACGACAGCCGGACGGGGCGCCGCTACCGCTACTTGTATGCGGTCGAGCAGCCGAACAACGCGGAAATGCGCGGCGTGATGCGCTTCGATCACGCGCGCGGCACGACGACGCATTACGCCGTGCCGCCCGGCGACCAGAACGGCGAGCCGGTGTTCGTGCCGCGCCCGGGCGGCACCGACGAGGACGACGGCTGGCTGCTGGTGATGGTCTACCGCGCGGCGACCGACACGAGCGACGTGGTGATCCTCGATGCGCGCGCGATCGATGACGAGCCGGTCGCGACCGTGCACCTGCCGCGCCGCGTGCCGGCCGGGTTCCACGGCGCATGGGTACCGCGCGAGCGTTGAACGTGAGCGGCGGCGCGCGTCACTGCGCGCGCAGCGCGTCGACGATCTTCAGCCGCGCGGCGCGCATCGCCGGCAGGAACCCGCCGACGAGCCCCATCACGAGCGAGAACAGCAGCGTCTTCACGACGATCGCGGGCGTCAGCACGAAGCGGAACGACAGGTCCGAGAAGGTCTGGAAGTTGGTGGTCGAGAACGACGCGAACTGCATCAGCGACGCGCACGCGAGCCCCGCGACGCCGCCGACGAAGCCGAGCAGCAGCGCTTCGAGCAGGAACGCGGCGAGCACGTTCCTGCGCTTGAAGCCGAGCGCGCGCAGCGTGCCGATCTCGGCCACGCGGTTCGCGACCGACGCATACATCGTGATCATCGCGCCGATCATCGCGGCGATCGAGAAGATCGTCGACAGCGTGATGCCGAGGATGTTGATGAACGTCGACAGCGACTTCGACTGGTCGCCGTAGAACGTCTGCTCGCGTTTCGCCTCGTCGGTCAGCCGCGGGTCGACGTCGATGTCGGCCTTGAAGCGCGCGAAGCCGTCGGCGCCCGGGATGCGCAGCACCATCGACGAATAGCTGGTGCGCCGGAACGACTGCATCAGCTGGTCGACGTCGCCCCAGATTTCCGAATCGAAACCGCTGCCGCCCGCGTCGAAGATGCCGACGATGGTCCAGTCGCGCTGCGCGAAATGCAGGCTGTCGCCGAGCTGCGTGCCGCTGAAGCCTTTCGCGATCGCGCTGCCGACGACGATCTCCGACGAGCCCGGCGCGAACATCCGGCCGGCCACGCGCTTCACGTGCGGGCGCAGCGCGAGCCCGGCCGGCGACACGCCGCGGATCACGACGTTCGACGGTTTGCCGCTCGACGTCTTCACGAGCGAGATCAGCACGACCGCTTCCCTCGACACGAGCGGCCGGCCGTCGGGGCCGAGCGCGACGGCCGGGTGCATCTCGAGCGCGTTGGCCTGCTGGTGGTCGATCGAACTCTGGATCTCGGTCTCGGCGCCCTTGCGGATCACCACCGCGTTGTCGGCTTCGCCGGTCGACACGAGCGTCTGCGTGAGCCCCGCGTCGAGCATCTGCACGGTCGCGAACACGAAGATCACGAGCGCCATCCCGCCGGCGGTGAGCGCGGTGGTGAGGCGCCGGGTCCACAGGTTGCGCGCGATGTAGGTGAGCGGGATCGCCATGCGCGTCGTTACCCGATCGCCCGCAGGCCTTCGACGACGCGCACGCGTGCGGCCTGCCACGCCGGCACGAGCGCGGCCGCGAGGCCGACCGCGACCGAGCACGCGGCCTGCAGCGCGACCGTCCCGGCCGACACCCTGAACACCGGGAAGATGCCGCCGGCCGCCTGCTTGAACAGGCTCGCGGCGGGCGGTGTCGCGAGGATCCCGAGGCCGCCGCCGGCCAGCGCGATCACGACCGATTCGCCGAACACGAGCAGCGCGAGAAAGCCGGGGCCGAAGCCGAGCGCCTTCAGCGTCGCGTACTCGGCCGTGCGTTCGCGCGCGCTCATCGCCATCGCGTTGGCCATCACGGCCATGATGATCAGGATCACCACGTAGGACACGAGGCGAATCGCCGCGATGATCTGGTTCGACATCGCGACGAAGCCGAGCTGGAACGCCTGCTCGGTCTCGGTCAGCGTCTCGGCGAGCGAGTTCTTGAACACCGCGTCGACGTTGCGTGCGATCGACGCGCCGTCGTCGGGGTTCGCGACGCCGAGCACGAACACGCCGACCTGGTCGGCCTGCTTCGGCGTGCGCTGGCGCACCGTCTCGTTCAGGTAATCCCAGTGGAACACCAGTTGGCGCGTGATCGTCGAGTCGTCGCGGCCGTCGAGGATCCCGCGCACGACGAAATCCCACGTGCCGGGATAGATCGTGCCCTTTAACGGGATCACGTCGCCGATCTTGAAGCCGAACTGCGTGGCGAGCTGGCGGCCGACGAGGCAGCCGCGGCGGTCGCGGTCGTAGTCGGCGCGCTGCTGCGCCGGGATGATGAATTCCGGATACAGGTCGAGATAGTTGTCCGACACCGCGAAGCTCGCGAAGAAGTTCTTCGGGTCGCGGTAGATGCCGCCGAACCAGTTCGAGCGGACCACGGCCGTCACGCCGTCGACGCCGCGGATCCGGTTCTCGTAGCTGACGGGCAGCGGAAACACCAGCGAGATCGCGTTGCGCGTGACGAGCCGCCCGCTGGACGCGGCGGCCGCGCCCGCGTACCACGCGTCGACCACCGTATGCAGCAGCCCGAACGCCAGTACGGCGATGGTCAGCCCGAGCACGGTCAGCAGCGTGCGCAGCCGGTGGCGCAGTGCGTTGCGTGCGATCAGCTTCAGCACGTACATCGCGCGCGCTCCCGCCGCCGCTCAGCCGGCGTGCCCATCGATCAGCTCCCCTTTTTCCAGATGCACGAGCGACTGGGCGGCGCCGGCCGCGTGCGCGTCGTGCGTCACCATGATGATCGTCTTGCCGAGCTCGGCGTTCATCCGCTGCAGCATCGCGAGCACGTCGGTGGCCGACGCGCGGTCGAGGTCGCCGGTCGGCTCGTCGGCGACGATCAGCACGGGATCGGTGATCAGCGCGCGGGCGATCGCGACGCGCTGCTGCTGGCCGCCCGACAGCTCGGACGGATAGTGGCTGGTCCGGTCGCCGAGGTTCACCATGTCGAGCACGAGCTCGACGCGCTCGCGCCGCTCGCGGCGCGACAGGTGCGTGAGCATCAGCGGCAGCTCGACGTTCTCGAACGCGGTGAGCACCGGCATCAGGTTGTAGAACTGGAAGATGAAGCCGACGTTCGCCGCGCGCCATTCGGCGAGCTGCGCCTCCGCGAGCTGCGAGATGTCGAGGCCGCCGACGCGCAGCTCGCCGCTGTCGGGCCGGTCGATGCCGGCCACCAGGTTCAGCAGCGTGCTCTTGCCGGAGCCCGACGGCCCCATCAGCGCGACGAAGTCGCCTGCGCCGATCTCGAGCGTGATGTCGGTCAGCACGGGCACGATCTGGTTGCCGCGCCGGTACGACTTCGCGACGTGGCTGATCTCGACGAGGGGCGGCGGTGCGTCGTTCACGCGCGCTACTTCTTCGCGACGGTCACTTTCGCGCCGTCCTTCAGCTTCGCGCCCGGCGCGAGCACGACCGTGTCGCCGGGTTTCACGCCGCGGATCGCCACCAGTTCGCCGATCCGCAGGCCGCGCGTCACGGCCGCCGCGTGCACGGTGTCGTCCTTCACGACGAACACGACCGGCCGGCCGTCGCGCTCGACCACCGCGCTCGCCTGCACGGCCGTGACGGGCTGCCGGTCCTGCGCCGACACGGGTTTCGACAGGAATGCGATCTTCGCGCTCATGTCGGGCAGCACGCGCTCGTCGCGGTCGACGAAACGCACCTTCACGAGCACGGTGGCCTTCGAGCGGTCGACGGTCGGCACGATGCGCGACACGCGGCCCGCGAAGCGCATGTCGGGCAGCGCGTCGAGCTGGATCTCGCACGGCTGCTCGGCGCGGATCTTCGCGATGTTCGATTCGGCGACGTCGGCCTCGACCTCGAGCGTGTCCATGTCGGCGATCGTCACGACCGCGCCCTTGCTGTCCGACGCGGACGAGAACGGCGTGATGTTGTCGCCGACGTTCGCGTGTTTCGCCAGCACGATGCCGTCGAACGGCGCGCGGATCACCGTCTGGTCGACCGCGACCTGCGCAGCCTGCGCATTCGCTTCGGCCGACGCGATCGCCGCCTGGTCGCTGCCGACCGACGCGCGCGCCTTGTTGACGCGGGCCGTGTCGATGTCGAGCTGCGCGGCCGGCACGGCGCCCTTCGGCGCGAGCGCGGCGGTGCGGCGCAGCGCGATTTCGGCGTCCTTCTGCTCGGCCAGCGCCACGCCGAGGTTGGCGCGGGAGACCTGCACCTGCGCGCGCGCCTGCGCGAGCGACGCTTCCACGTCGCGGCTTTCGAGGCGCGCGATGATGTCGTCCTTCTTCACGCGCGTGCCTTCGAGCACGCCGAGCCATTCGACGCGCCCCTGGCCCTTCGACGCGACCGCGGCCTTGCGCTGCGGCACGACGTAGCCGGTCGCATTGAGCTGCGTGTCGTTCTGGTACGGGTAGGCGGACGAGACGGAGGTGGTTTCGACCGTCGGCCGGCCGCTGAGCGCGATGCCGGCGGCGATCGCGACGACGACGGCCGCGGCGGTGGCCGCCAAGCGGACCCACCGGCGCCGGCGGGGCGCCGGTGCGATCGGACGCCGGTCGATTTTCAGTTTGTCCAGATTGTGATCGGGCAATTTGAGCGCCTCGAGACGGCGGCGGTCTGGCGACCGGCCGCGATCCGGTTTCCGGGGAAAGGGACGGATGGACGCCAGTATAAGCGCCGCCCCGACGGTGCGCGAGCCGGTTTGCGGCGCGACGCGGCGGCAGCCGGAGCGGCTCGCCGGTGCGGGACGACGAGCCGGCCCCCGGGGAAACCCGAAGGTGCAAGCAACGTGTCAACTTGCCGCGAACACGATGCGTTATGGAACCAGTGCGTCAGGTTTTGTCGCGGCGGACCGGCGAAAGCCGGCCTCGCGGCCTGGGGCTCCGATGCGAATGCCTCGCATCTTTACTTACCGGTACGTTTGATTTTTTCTCCGCTAAAGGAAGAACAATGAAGAAGACGCTCGCTTCGATCATCGCCGCGGCATTCGCGCTCGCATCGGTTTCGGCATTCGCACAGGCGTCCGCGCCGGCAGCCGACACGTCGGCAGCCGCTCCGGCACCGGCCAAGAAGGATCACAGCAAGCCGAAGCACCAGCTGAAGCACCACGGTTCGAAGAAGGGCCAGGCGAAGGCTGCAGCCGCATCGGCCGCCGGCACGAACGACGCAGGCACGCAGAACTAAGCACGCTGCCTGGCGACGGCAGGCGTAGCCGGCCGTCCGTCGAACAACCCCGCATGCTCCGGCATGCGGGGTTTTGTTTTTTCAGGCGCCGCGTTCGCCGGACGGCAGTGGCGATGGCCGTGACGGCGTACGCATCGCGTCGACCACCGCACGCATGCGCCGCCAGTGCGAGCCTTCCCAGAACACGCGCCGGCACACGTCGCACGCGGCGAAGCGCCGGTGCCGCTGCCGGACCCCGTCCGGCACGCGCGGCGCGGCGGCGGCCGCGTCGAGCGGGTGCAGCGGCGCATTGCAGCGCAGGCACAGCCGGAACGGCCGCATGTGCGGCGCGAGATCGAGCCGCTCGAACAGCTCGCGCAACTGGTCGGCCGGCTGCAGCGCATGCAGGTAGCAGCCGCGCACGACCGCGCGCCGCTTGAGCAGCTCGCGGTCGCGCGTCAGCACGATCCGGCCCTCCCGCTCGGCCAGCGCCGCGAGTTCGTCGTCGCGGTAGTGGTTGTCGTAGCAGGTGTCGAAGCCGGCGAGGCGCAGCAACTGAGCGAGGCCGCCGAGATGCGCGTCGGCGACGAAGCGCCACGGCACCGGCGGCGGCGCGGTGGCCCCGTTCACCGCCGGCCGGGCGCGTTCCGGAAAGGCTTCGACGCGGTCGCCATCGCAAAGCGGCCGGTCGAGCGCGGCGGGCAGATCGTTCACGCAAAGCCGGCCGATTTCGGTATGCGGGATACCGAGCGCCTCGATCGCATGCTTCACCGTCGCGTCGCGCGCACAGGCGCGCCCGAACGCGCGGTCGCGCCGCGCGCGCGGGAGAAACGCGTTCAGTTCGCCATGGAAGCGGAAGGTCGCGATCGCCATCCGTGCAGTATCGCACCGCGCCCGGCCGGCGGCAGGCGCTGCAGACGGCCGGCATCTGTGTTTAACTCGCGGCTTCACGGAGCGAAGGAGCGGGCAATGGATCTCGGGTTTATCGGGCTGGGCGAAATGGGGCAGGCGATCGCGACGAACCTGCTGAAGGCGGGCCACACGGTGCGGGTCTGGAACCGGTCGCGCGAGCGCGCCGAGCCGCTCGCGGCGTTCGGCGCGCAGATCGTCGACACCCCGGCCGATGCGTTTCGCGGCGACGCGGTGTTCTCGATGCTCGGCGACGATGCCGCCGCGTGCGCGGTGTTCGACGACGCGCTGCTCGCGCAGGCGCCGCGCGGGCTGATCCACGTCAACATGGCGACGGTGTCGGTCGCGCTCGCCGAATCGCTCGCGCACGCGCACGCGTCGCGCGGTATCGACTACGTCGCCGCGCCGGTGATGGGGCGGCCCGACGTGGCCGCCGCCGCACGCCTGACGATCATGGCCGGCGGCCCGGCCGAGGCGATCGACCGCGTGCAGCCGCTGTTCGACGCGATCGGCCAGAAGACCTGGCGGTTCGGCTCGCTGCCGCAGCACGCGAACGTCGCGAAGATCGCCGCGAACTTCACGCTCGCGTCGGCGATCGAGACGCTCGGCGAGGCGTCGGCGCTGCTGGGCGCGCACGGCGTCGCGATGCGCGACTTCCTCGACGTGATCACCAACAGCGTGTTTCCGGGGCCGGTCTACGAGGGCTACGGCTCGATGATCGCGGAGCGGCGCTACGAGCCCGCGCGCTTCAAGGCGCGCCTCGGGCTGAAGGATGTCCGCCTCGCGCTGGAAGCCGGCGACGCGACGTCGGTGCCGCTGCCGGTGGCGAGCGTCGTGCGCGACAGCCTGCTCGACGCGCTCGCGCATGGCGGCGGCGACCAGGATTTCGCGGTGCTCGGCGAGGTCGCGCTGCGCCGCGCCGGCCGCTGACGCGCGACAGAAGCGCCATGCTCGCGGCATAATCGGCATTTCGTTTTCCCTGCATTCCCTACATTCAGAGGCGGTCATGAACCTGCATACGTGGTGGCTTTTCGTGGCGACGGTGTTCGTCGTATCGGCGATCCCGGGCCCGAACATGCTGCTCGTGATGACGCACGGCGCGCGCCACGGGCTGCGCCGCTCGGCGTCGACGATGGCCGGTTGCCTGAGCGCGCTGGTGCTGATGCTGTCGGTGTCGGCCGCGGGCCTCGGCGCGGTGCTCGAGGCGTGGCCGGCGATGTTCAACACGCTGCGCTTCGCGGGTGCGGCTTACCTGATCTACCTCGGCGTGAAGGCATGGCGCGCGCGTGCCGACGATGTCCCGGCGGCCGGCGCCGAGCCGGCGGCGGGCCAGACGGCGGCCGCATCGCGCGGGACGCTGTTCCGCAACGGTTTCCTGGTCGCGGGCAGCAACCCGAAGGCGATCCTGTTCGCGGCCGCCTTGCTGCCGCAGTTCATCAACGCGGCCGAGCCGACGCTGCCGCAATTCGGCATCCTCGTCGTCACGTTCGCGGTGATCGAGGTGAGCTGGTATCTCGTCTACGCGTCGTTCGGCACGCGCATCGGCACGACGCTGAAGAGCCAGAGCGTCGCGAAGGTGTTCAACCGGCTGACGGGCGGGCTGTTCGTCGGTTTCGGCGCGATGATGGCGCTCGTGCGTCACTGATTTCGACCCGATCTGATTCCGGCGCGCCGAACGCCCCGTCCCTCGCATGAGGGCGGGGCGTTCGGCTTTTCGGGGCCGCTTCAGGCCCGCTGCACCGCCGCTCACGCACGCGGGCGAGTCAATGCCGCCGCGCCGGCCCCGCGCCCGGCCGCGAGACCGAACCCGGCGGCCGCGCCGGCGAACGCGAACCCCACGCCGCACACCGCGCTCCATCCGCCCCAGGCCCAGGCGCTGCCCGCGAGCGCCGCGCCGAGTGCGCCGCCGACGAAGAACAGGCCGACGAACAGCCCGTTCAGGCGGCCGCGTGCGGCCGGGTCCAGCAGGTTGATCGCGCGGCGGCCGATCGTCTGGTCGACGATGACGCCCGCGTCCAGCAATGCCGCACCGCCGGCCAGCAGCGCGAGTGCGACGCCGCGATGCGCATGTGTGTCGAAACCGAACCAGCCGGCCCCGGCGATGCCCAGCACGACGAGCGCCGCGAGCATCGTGCCGTGCGCGATCCGCTGCGCGGCCGGACCGTGGCCATGGTCGCCGGCGCGGCCGGCCAGCGGCGTGACGATCGCGCCGCTGGCGCCCGCGAACGCGAACAGCGCGATTCCGTGCAGGTCGAGCGCGAACGGCGGCTGCGCGAGCCGCAGCCCGACGGCCGTCCAGAACGCGCTGAACGCGGCCATCGCGAGCGCGGCCGACAGCGCATGCCGGCGCAGCACCGGTTCGTCGGCGAGCAGGCGCCCCAGCGACGCGAGCAGCGTGCGGTAGCCGGCCGTGATCGACGGCGTGCGCGCCGGCAGGCGCAGCGCGAGCACGACGGCGATCGCCGCATTCGCGACCGCGGCCAGCAGGTAGAACGCGCGCCACCCGGCCGAACCCGCGATCAGGCTCGCGAGCGGCCGCGACAGCAGGATGCCGAGCATCAGCCCGCTCATCACGTTGCCGACCGCGCGGCCGCGCTGCGTTTCGGGCGCCATCGACGCGGCCATCGGCACGAGCATCTGGATCACGCTCGACGCCGCGCCGGCCGCCAGCGTCGCCAGCAGGAACACGGTGCCCGATTGCGTGAACGCGGGCAGCGCGAGCGCCGCGGCACACGCGGCGAGCGTCGCGACGATCAGGCGGCGGTTCTCGAGCAGGTCGACCAGCGGCACGAGCAGCACGAGCCCGGCCGCGTAGCCCAGCTGCGGCAGCATCGCGACGAGGCCGGCGAGGCCGGGCGGCAGGTGCAGGTCGGCGCTGATCGGGCCCGTCAGCGGTTGCGCGGCGAACAGGTCCATCACGATCACGCCGACCGTCGCGGCGAAGAACAGCGTCATCCCGGTGCTCAGCGCGGGCGGCGCGGCGACAGACGGGGGAACGGAGGCGGGACAACGGTGGGCAGGGCAGTTCATCGGAAGCCTGGGAGAGGGAGCGAAGGAATCCCCATCGTAGGTGTCCGATGTTTATGCGACAATTGAAATATGTCTAACATGATTATGCGAGTTTGTTTTGAATACGCGTGATCTCGTGGCGTTCGTGGCGGTGGTCGACAGCGGGTCGATGGTCGCCGCGGCCGCGAAGCTCCACCTGACGCAGCCGGGCCTGACGCGGCGTGTGCAGAACCTCGAAACGCTGCTCGGCGTGCCGCTGCTCGAGCGGCAAAGCAAGCCGCTGAAGCCGACCGCCACCGGGCGCGACGTCTACGCGCTCGCGCGCAACGTGCTGGGTGCGGTCGACGAACTGATGGCGGCGGGCGCGCCGGACAGCGAGCCGTCCGGCGAGCTGCGCATCGGCGTGCCGCCGTTCCTGTCCGAGCTCGCGCTCGAGCGGCCGATCGACCGGCTGCGCGACGCGTTCCCGCGCCTCACGCTGCGCGTGACGGCCGGCTGGTCGCCGGCGCTGATGCAGGGCATCGAGCGCGGTGCGCTCGACGTCGCGGCCGTGATGGTGCCGGCCAGTACGGTGCTGCCCGACGCGTTCGCCGCGACGCTGCTCGCGACGCAGCCGACGGTGCTCGTTGCCGCGCGCGACTTTCCGCTGCCGGACGGTCCGCTGTCGCTCGACACGCTGTCGGGTTTTCCGTGGGTGCTGAGCCAGGACGGCTGCGGGATGCGCTCGGCGCTGAGCCGCGCGCTCGGCGCGGCCGGGCTGCCGTTCGACGTCGCGGTCGAGGCGTTCGGCTCGGAGCTGCAGCTCTCACTCGTCGCGCGCGGCGCCGGGATCGGCATCGCCGCGCCGAATGCGCTGGCACGCAGTGCGCATCGCGACGCATTGAGGGTGGTGGAAACGGCGGGGCTGGAAACGCGGATCAACGTGTGGATCGTGCACGGCACGCTGCCGGGCCGGCTGGTGCGGCCTGTCGCGCTGCTGCGCGACGCGCTGGGCGAGGTGCTCGACCGCGAGAACGGGGGAGGGTCAGATGCGGCAATGGCGAACTAGAGGCAGCGTTCGAGGGAAAATCCTTATTTTCTCTACGGAAATGTTGCAATGCGGAAATCGATTCGATATAGTGACACTTGTCTCCTCCATGTCTCCTCTGATATGGATTCAGCCCGCCGGTTAGGCGGGCTTTTTTTTGCCTGCGATTTTGCCGCGGCGATCCATTCGTCGGCGCGCGCCGGCGTCAGAACTTGTACGTCATCCCGACGTAGCTGATGATCGGGTCCGCCTTCAGGTCCGATTTCGATTCCGCGAGCACCGAACCGTCGGCCGCCTTGATCGTCACCGTCGACGTCGTCTTCAGCGGGATGTACGTCACCGATGCGATCAGCCCGAAGTGCTCCGTCATGTTGTACTGCAGGCCCGCGTTGAACACCGGCTGCCATGACGACGACGCCTTCGCTTCCACCGATGTCGTCCCCGGCTTGCCCGCGCCCGCCGCGAGGATCGCGCCGAGGTTGTCCTGCGTCTGCTTGATGAAGTTCGTGTTGAGCTGCAGGTCGCTGAACCAGTTGTACGACACGCCGAGGCCGAGGAACGGCCGGAACTTCGCGGTCGCCTGCCCGAAGTAGTACTGCAGGATCACCGCCGGGCTCCACTGCCGCACGCTCTTCACGATCGGGTTGACCGACGCCAGCCCGATGTTCTGCGTGCCGAGCGCGCCGGCAGGTCCCGGCGGCTTGATCGTGCCCTGGCCCGACACCTTGAACACCGGCGGCACGCCCGCGACCGACGTGACCGCGATGTGGTCGGTCAGGAAGTGGCTGACCGTCAGGCCGACGGTGTCGGCGCCGCTCGTGTGCAGCCCCGTGCCCGCCGACGTGAACGACGGCGGCAGCCGCAACGGCGTGTTGATCGGCGTCGGCGCGACGTTGGTCGTCATCGGCGTGCTGCTCTGCTGCGGCATGATGTGGAACCAGCCCAGCGTGACGACGTTGCTGCCGGCGCTCTGCGCGTGCGCCGCGAGCGGCGCCAGCACGGCGGCGCCGGCCGCCGCGCGGAGAAGGGTTGTCTTCATCACGGCTTTTCCCTCCGCTTACTGGACGAATGCGCCGATCGTGAAATACGGCGTCGATCCCGCGTTGTCGAGGAAACCGAACACGCCACCCGAGAAGATGAACTTGCCGGTCGGCGACGTGCTGCTTGCGCCCGTGTGGGTCGTCGTGACCGTGCCCGGCACCTTCTGCGTGTAGTCGAGGTCGAGCACGCGCGTGAGCGACGCCTGGGACGGCTGGAACGGATCGAGCAGCGTCGCCTGGGTGTTGATCAGCGCGGTGGTCCGGTAATTGAACTCGCTGTCGACGCCGATGTACTCGCCGTTCTGCGAACCGGCCGCGATCGCCGTCTGCGGCGCGAGGATCGAGATGCTCGATTCGTCGTCCGCGGTGAGGCCCGGCACGCCGTTGCTGTCCGGCGTCGGGTTCGGGTTCGCGACGCCCGTGCGCACGAGGATCGGCACGAGCTGGTTGCGAAGCTTGCCGACGATCATGAAGCCCTTGCCCTGCGGCGTGGCCGACAGCGTCGGCTTCAGCTGGCTCTGGTAGTTGTTCGACTGGAACGCGCCGCTGCCGTCGGCGGACAGCGCGAAGTTCGAGCCCTGCTGCGTGCACGCGCCGCCGGCGAACTGGCCGGTCGAGTCGCACTTGGTCCACGAGCCGTCCGCGTTGATCGTCACCTTCGCGTCGATCGATGCCGGCGCGAACTTCTGCGACGGCACTTCGCCGAAGCCGGTGTGGCTGTACGTGCCGGCGACCTTCGTGATGTCGGTCTCGATCGACGAGAAGCCGATGAACGGGTAGTACGGGAATTTCGTGTCGGGCACCGCGGCCTGGCCGAGCACGCCGTCGAACTGGATTTCCTTGCCGGGGATCGTGCCGCCCGCGACGCCGAAGCCGACGAAGATCCGCGCCGGGCGCGATGCGTCGAGGCTCGCGCCGTTCAGCCGGAACGCGCACTGGTTCAGCTTGTTGGTCGGCAGCAGCGTTTCCTGCGTGAGCGTGCCGCTGTCGACGGTGCCCGCGCGGGTCGGCGTCACCGTGCCGGTCGTGCGCGGCACGGCCGATTCGACGTACGTCACCTGCCAGGTCATCTTGGTCGTGTCGAGCTGGACCTTCGCGAGTTCGCCGCTGCCCGCGCCGCCCGTGAACACGGTGCTGTAGTCGAGCGTGGCGGGACAGAGCCGGTCTTCGACGAGCGGCGGCGGGTTGTCGCTGCCGCCGCCGCAGGCGGAAAGAAGGGGGGCGGCAAGGGCCGCCGCCAGAATGAGGTTGCGCTTCATGTTGCTCCTCCAGATTTGTCTTGTACGGCGGCCAGCTCCCTGTCGGCCGCTTCTGTTCGTCGTGCTCGTCCTGCTCGCGCCGTGCCGCGCGCGTCGTGCGTTACGCGACGGCGGACGGGCCGCCGCCGCGTCCCCGTTCGCTACTTGCTGATCTGCGCGCCCACGCCGAAGTACGGTGTCGACGAAGTCGTCGAGTTCGCCGACGTCGACGTGACGCCGCCGTTCACCGTGCCCTGGATCAGTGCCGCGTACAGGCCGCCCGTCGCGATCACCACGCCCGATGCGGACGGGTAGTTCGTGCCGGACGGCGGCCTCGGTGTCGTCGTCGCGTTCAGCAGGCCCGGCGTCGTCTGGCCGTAGTCGAGCGTGAAACCGTCTTCCTCGACCTGCGTGGACGGATTGATGAACGACGCGTTGCCGCCGCGGATCAGCGCGGCCGTGTACTTGAAGTTCGAGTCCGCGCCCGCGTAGCCGCCGTCGATCGTGCCCGACTGGATCGCCGTCGCCGCACCGAGCACCGCGATGCCCGATTCGTCGTCGACCTGCGCGTCGACGTGCAGCGGCGGCGTGCCGAGGTTCACGTTGCCCGTGCGCACGATCACCGGCACCGTCGCGCCGTTGAGCTGGCCGATCACCATGTGCGCGGTCGCCGACTTGCCGGTCGCGCCGACGATCGGCAATTGCGTCTGCGGCAGCGTCTGCGGCGCCTTCGTGCTGTCGAAGTAGCCGCCGTTCGCGCTCGTCTTCCACGGGTCGCCGGTCGTCTGGCAGCCGCCCGAGCCGCTCGACGTGCACGCGCCGTTCGCATCGAACGTCTCGCTCGAATTCGTGCCCTTCGTCGCGTAGTCGCCCGACGGCACGAGGTGGTAGATCAGCGCGTTGTACGTGCCCGGCAGCTTCGACAGGTCGGTCGTCGTGTTCGCGAAGCCGAGGAACGGATAGAAGTCGAAGTGACGGTTGGGCACCTTGCCGACGTCCTTTGCCACCACGATCGGGCCGACGGCGATCGTCAGTCCGTCGTACTGGATCGTCGCGCCCGGAATGCCGCCGCCCGCGACGCCCATGCCGACCAGCAGCATCGGCGGGTTCGCCTGGTTGAAGTCGGCGGCCGTCGAATAGGTCGAGCCGTCCGGCGCGGGGCCCGTGCCCGGCGTGAGGACGAATGCGCAACGCGTCTGCTCGGCGGTCGGCAGCGTGCCGGTCGGCGGGTGGATGACCTTGCCGGTGATGGTCGTGCCGACGCGGCTCGGCGTGACGGTGCCCGTCTTCAGCGGAATCGGCGATTCGAGCCACTTGAGCGTGTACGTCATCGCGACCGCGTCGATGTTGACGCTGACGATCTCGCCGCTACCGGCGCCGCCGAGATACGTGCTCTTCACGATGTCGGCGTTGGCCGGGCACAGCGCGCCGTTGATGGGCTGCGACGGCGGCGGCCCTTGCGTGCCGCAACTCGATCCGGAACATTGGGGCGCGTTGATCGGCGCGAGCGCGCCGCCGGAGTCCCCTCCACCACATGCAACCAGGAAAGGGGCGATGGCAAAGGCCGTTGCCACCCCCTTCGATAAGGCGTGCGACATGCCGCTGTCTCCAATCGTTTAATTGTGCGAGCTAATGTCGCTGCCTGGGTTTTTGCTGTCAATTGATGAACCCGTCTAAAAAAGGCGATTGAAACGGGAATCGTGTTTTGAGTCCTTGCCTGACATGGCATTCGGTAAGAATTTAAACGTGCGGCAGGCCGAGAAAAGCTTCCTGAGTGGGGGATGCGCGACGCCCGGCACGCTCTCGGCGCGCCTTCCTGCGGATAACGGCAGCGTTTAAAGCGACGGTATCCGGTTTATCCCTATTCGGGATTGACTGGAGCAGGATCGGGGGATTTAATTCGCCGGTAATCGCGCAATGGAAAGCTTGTAAATATTTGTAAATGCGCGATCAGGGATTTTTTATTTATTGCCTGATATGGATAAATAAAAAGCCGGCCACTGGCCGGCTTTGCATTGCATGCGATGCTGAATCAGCGTTTGAGACCTGCGTCCTCGGCCGCGCCGATGTTCAGGTTCATGCACTGGATCGCGGCGCCCGACGCGCCCTTGCCGAGGTTGTCGAGGCGCGCGACCGTGACGAAGCGCTCGGCATTGCCGAACACGAACAGGTCGACACGGTTCGTATCGTTGTTCGCCTGTACGTCGAAGAAGCCGCCGTCGAGGTTCGCGTCCGCATCGAACGGTGCGACGCGCACGAACGCTTCGTCCGCGTAGTACTCGGCGAACACACGCTGCACGTCCTGCGGCGTGGCGCGCTTCGCGAGCTGCTCGGGCGTGAAGTAGGTCGTCACCGCGAGCCCCTTCAGGAACGGGCCGACGATCGGCGTGAAGATCGGTGCGTTCGCGAGGCCCGTGTGCGCGGCCATTTCCGGCAGGTGCTTGTGCGTGAGGCCGAGCGCATACGGGCGCGGGCTCGCGAGCTTGCCGCCGGGCGCCGCGCTTTCGTATTCGGCGATCATCGACTTGCCGCCGCCGCTGTAGCCGGTGATCGAGTAGCTGTGCGCGGCGAACGTCGGCGCGACGATCCCTGCGTCGACGAGCGGGCGCATCGCGAGCACGAACGCCGAGGCGTGGCAGCCGGGCACGGCGATGCGCTTCGACGTCCGAATCTTCTCGCGCTGCGCGCGGGTCAGCTCGGGCAGGCCGTAGGCCCAGTCGGCGCTCGTGCGGAATGCGGTGCTCGCGTCGATCAGCGTCGTGTTCGGGTTCTCGACGAGCGAGGCCGATTCGCGCGACGCGACGTCCGGCAGGCACAGGAACGTGACGTCCGACGCGTTGATCAGGCGGCGGCGCTCGTCGACGTCCTTGCGCTTCGCTTCATCGATACGCAGGATCTCGATGTCGTTGCGTGCCGACAGGTATTCGAAGATCTTGAGGCCGGTCGTGCCTTCCTGGCCGTCGACAAAAACTTTGGTGCTCATTTCGCTCTCACTGGATGAAACGCGGGCCCGCGCCCGGAAACCGCCATTTTAAGACGTCATCCGGCGGGTCTGCGCCGCGCGGGGCGAAAAAAGACGGCCGCCGGCCGTCTTGTGTCCCTTTGCGACGCCCGCCGGTGCGGGCGTCAGGGGCGTGTTCAGCGGGCGCCGGCGTCCCAGCGTGCGGTCGCTTCGGCCACGCGCCGGCCGAATGCCTTGCCGGTCTCGAGGTCGCCCGGCAGCGGGCCTTCGTCGGGCGTCGCGTCGGCCGGCGATTGCGCGAGCAGGCCCGTGGAGCCGCCGAGGTAGTTGATGTCGTTGCGCGTGGCCGCCTTCGAGTTGGCCGGCATCAGGCTCGTGCCGACCCACACCATCCCGTGCTGCATCGCCAGCGTGACGAAATATTGAATCGTCGAGAACTTGTCGCCGTTCATCGTCGCGGAGTTCGTGAAGCCCGCGGCGACCTTGTCCTTCCACTTCTGCGTGAACCACGCTTTCGACGTGGCATCGGCGAATTGCTTGAACTGCGCCGACGGGCCGCCCATGTAGGTCGGCGCGCCGAAGATGATCGCGTCGGCCGCGTCGAGGGCGGCCCAGCCCGCGTCGTCGAGGTCGCCGACGGCGATCAGGCGCACGTTCGCGCCGGCGTTCTGCGCGCCGGCATGCACGGCCTCGGCCAGTTTCTGCGTGTGACCGTAGCCGCTGTGATAGACGATGACGATGTTCGACATGAAGCGTTCTCCGGAAAGGGACGGGAACGGCGGACCGCAGGCTCGCCGCGTCACGCGCCGCCTGCCGGCGGCGCGACGGTCGCGCGGCAGGAATTGCCGCGGCCGGTGACGACGAGTCTAGCAAGCCGAAATGACGAGACAACGTGCGCGCGGCGCACTGAAATTCGCGGCGGACGGCCATCGCGGCGGCGCCGTCTGGCGGCGCATGGCGCCGCTACTGGCCGTAAGTGACCGTGAATTGCGCGGTGCCGATCGCCAGCGTGCCGATCTCGTGCTCGAACATCGGCGCGGGGCGGCCCTGCGACACGCGCAGGTCGGTGCCTTTCAGCGCGTAGACGGTGATCACGTAGCGGTGCGGCTTGCCGGGCGGCGGGCACGGGCCGCCGTAGCCGTCGCTGCCGAAGTCGTTGCGCGCCTCGCTCGCGCCGATGCGTCGCAGGAAGCCGGATGCGCTCGCGTCGGCCGGCAGGCTCGTGACGGTGGCCGGGATGCCCGCGACGGCCCAGTGCCACCAGCCGTGGCCGGGCGCATCGGGATCGAAGATCGTGACCGCATAGCCGCGCGTGCCGGCCGGCGGGTTGTGCCATGCGAGCTGCGGCGAGCGGTTCGCGCCCTTGCAGTCGCCGCGGTCGAATACGTTCGCGGCGCGCACGCGCCCGCCGGGCGTCAGGTCGTCGCTCGTCACGGTGAACGGGCTTTCCGCGTGTGCGGGCAGCGCCGCGAACACGGCGGCGCAGAGCAGGACGAAGCGGATGGACGGAGACGGGTGACCCGATGGCGCAGGCGGAGTGGTCCGGCGATCCACACGCATATGGCGCTTCTCCCGTCACGTGGGCCGGCCCGATGCTCCCGGCGTTGTTGGCGTTGTGTGTTGCCCGCGCAGCTGATGGCGGCGATGGTTCAAGTCTAGCATTAGGGTTCGATGAACGACGCACGCCGCAGCCCGCGATTGCGCCCGGTCATCGTGCGGATCGACGGACGAAAAAAAACCGCCCGCGATCGGGCGGGCGGTTTTTTCGGCCAGGACGCCGGCATGCAGGCCGGCGCGGCGTCATTCCTTCGGGGCCGTCGCGCCGCCGTGCGCCGCCGACCACTCGGCCGGCGCGTGCAGGAATTTCTCGACTTCGTCGAGCGTCTTCGTTTCGAAGTAGCCGGAGGCCTTCGCGACGCGCAGCACGTCCCACCACGTCGCCAGCGCATGCAGGTCGACGTCGATATCCTTCAGGACCGACACGCTTTCCTTGAAGATGTTGTAGTGGAACAGCACGAAGCAGTGGTTCACCGTCGCGCCCGCGGTGCGCAGCGCGTTGACGAAGTTGATCTTGCTGCGGCTGTCGGTCGTCAGGTCTTCCACCAGCAGCACGCGCGAGCCTTCTTCCAGATGGCCTTCGATCTGCGCGTTGCGGCCGAAACCCTTCGGCTTCTTGCGCACGTACTGCATCGGCACCATCATCCGGTCCGCGATCCAGGCCGCGAACGGGATGCCGGCCGTCTCGCCGCCCGCCACCGCGTCGATCTGCTCGAAGCCGATGTCGCGCGTGATCGTCGTTTCCGCCATTTCCATCAGCGCCCGGCGCACGCGCGGGTACGAGATCAGCTTGCGGCAGTCGATATAGACGGGGCTTGCCCAGCCGGACGTGAAGATGAACGGTTTTTCGGCGTTGAAGTGCACCGCCTGCACTTCGAGCAGGATTTTGGCGGTCGTATCCGAGATCGACTGACGATCGTAGCCTGTCATGGGCATTCCTTGGGTGATGAGCGAGGAGCGGGCGCGGGCCCGGTGGCGCAGCAAGGGGAACCTGCCCAGGGGGCCGGGGCGCGATCGGAGGACCAATCGCATCGCTGCGCGCGTAGCCGGCTATTTTACCCGATTCAGGCCGGTTTTCGGCGGAATTCGCGCAGGTTCGCGTGGCCCCTCACCACCGGCGAAACAAACGGGGCGCGACCGACCCGGTGCCGATGCCTGGGATGCGGCGCTGCACCAACGGGCGTCATTTAGGGGGTGTACACTAGGCGACCCTTAGAAATCGTTCAGTACTTTGTACTTTCCTCTTGCCACCCGCCAAGGTTCGATGGCGTGCCGACCCGGCGCGTCGCGTGCCGTCTCGCAGTCGACCACCCCCTCGATTCAAGCAGACGCGGCCGAAGGTGCTGTGTACTGAGCCGTCAATATTTCGCATGTCTCTCGCAGGTCAATCATGGACGAACAACTGAAGCAGGCCGCTCTCGCTTATCACCTGAATCCGAAACCCGGCAAGATTTCGGTCACCCCCACCAAGCCGCTGTCGAACCAGCTCGATCTGTCGCTCGCGTATTCGCCGGGCGTCGCCGCCGCGTGCGAGGCGATCCACGCCGATCCGCTCGACGCGCAGAAGTACACGTCGCGCGGCAACCTGGTCGGCGTGATCACGAACGGCACGGCCGTGCTCGGCCTCGGCAACATCGGCCCGCTCGCCGCGAAGCCGGTGATGGAAGGCAAGGGCTGCCTCTTCAAGAAATTCGCGGGCATCGACGTGTTCGACATCGAGCTGTCGGAGTCCGACCCCGACAAGCTCGTCGAGGCGATCGCGATGCTCGAGCCGACGCTCGGCGGCATCAACCTCGAGGACATCAAGGCGCCGGAATGCTTCTACATCGAGCAGAAGCTGCGCGAGCGCATGAAGATCCCCGTCTTCCACGATGACCAGCATGGCACCGCGATCATCGCGTCGGCCGCGATCCTGAACGGCCTGAAGGTCGTCGGCAAGAAGCTGTCCGACGTGAAGCTCGTGTGCTCGGGCGCCGGCGCCGCGGCCATCGCGTGCCTGGACCTGCTGGTGAACCTCGGCCTGACGAAGTCGAACATCCTCGTCGCCGATTCGAAGGGCGTGATCTACGAAGGGCGCGGCAACCTCGACCCGTCGAAGCAGCGCTACGCGGCCACCACCGACGCGCGCTCGCTCGCCGACGCGATCGTCGGCGCGGACGTGTTCCTCGGCTGCTCGAGCGCGGGCGTGCTGAAGCAGGACATGGTCAAGACGATGGGCGAGCGCCCGCTGATCCTGGCGCTCGCGAACCCGGAACCGGAAATCCGCCCGGAAGACGCGAAGGCCGTGCGCCCGGACGCGATCGTCGCGACCGGCCGTTCGGACTACCCGAACCAGGTCAACAACGTGCTGTGCTTCCCGTTCATCTTCCGCGGCGCGCTCGACGTCGGCGCGACGACGATCACGGAAGAAATGAAGCTCGCGTGCGTGCGCGCGATCGCCGAGCTGGCGCAAGAAACCGACCAGAGCGAGGAAGTCGCGAAGGCGTACGAAGGCCACTCGCTCGAATTCGGGCCGGACTACCTGATCCCGAAGCCGTTCGACCCGCGCCTGATCATCAAGATCGCGCCGGCCGTCGCGCAAGCCGCGATGGATTCGGGTGTCGCCACGCGCCCGATCCAGGACATGGACGCGTACCGCGAGCAACTCGGCGCGACCGTCTACCGCACCGGCATGGTGATGCGCCCGGTGTTCGCGACCGCGAAGCAGAAGCAGGCCCGCATCGTGTTCGCCGAGGGCGAGGACGAGCGCGTGCTGCGCGCCGCGCAGTTCGTGCTGCAGGAAAAGATCGCCAGGCCGATCATCGTCGGCCGTCCGTCGGTCGTCGACATGCGCCTGCAGAAGATCGGCTCGAAGCTGAAGGCCGGCGTCGATTTCGAAATCGTCGATCCGGAAGACGATGCGCGCTACCACCGCTACTGGCAGGCGTATCAGGAGATCGGCGCGCGCGACGGCGTGACGCCGGAAGTCGCGAAGGCCGCGATGCGCAAGTTCAACACGCTGATCGGCACGATGCTCGTGCACCTGGGCGACGCGGACGGGATGATCTGCGGGATGATCGACACGTTCCACAGCCACCTGAAGTTCATCGAGCAGGTGCTGGGCCGCGCGAAGGGCGCCGAGCACTTCGCCGCGATGAACCTGCTGATGCTGCCGGGCCGCAACCTGTTCGTGTGCGACACGTACGTGAACGAGCTGCCGAGCGCCGAACAGCTGGCCGACATGACGATCCAGGCCGCGGCCGAGATCGAGCGCTTCGGCATCGCGCCGAAGGCCGCGCTGCTGTCGAACTCGAACTTCGGCAGCGCGCCGTCGGCGTCGTCGCGCCGGATGGGCGAGGCCCGCAAACTGATCGTCGAACGCGCACCGAACCTGGAAGTCGACGGTGAAATGCACGGCGACGCGGCACTGTCGGAAGTGATCCGCAAGCAGGCGTTCCCGGGCACGACGCTGTCGGGCGAAGCGAACCTGCTGATCATGCCGAACGTCGAGGCGGCGAACATCGCGTACAACCTGCTGAAGATGGTCGGCGGCGAAGGCGTGACGGTCGGCCCGTTCCTGCTCGGCGCGGCGAAGCCGGTCCACATCCTGACGCCGGCCGCGACCGTGCGCCGGATCATCAACATGACGGCCGTTGCCGCCGCGAACGTGAACACGAAGTAAGTTCGCGCCCGCGTGTGCCGCGCTCGATGCGCGGCGCAATGAAAAACGCCACGGAACGCAGGTTCCGTGGCGTTTTTTTTCGCATGAACCGCAACGGCGGGGCGTCCCGAGCGCGAACGCCTCGCCTGCCGCGTCCCGTTACGCGACCTGCTGGTGCGACTGGCCGCCTGCCGGCGAACGCCACTTCGTCAGCAGCGTGTCCCACTTCCGGCGTACCGCGCGCAGGTTGTTCTCCTTCACGTGGCCGTAGCCGCGAATGCCGTCCGGCAGCGCCGCGAGCTCGAGCGCGAGCGGGCGGTTGGCCGCGTTCAGTTTGCCGAGCACCTCGCCGATCAGCGCTTCGTACTCGCCGATCAGCGCGCGCTCGGTGCGGCGCTCCTCGGTGCGGCCGAACGGATCGAGCCCCGTGCCGCGCAGGAACTTCGCTTTCGCGAGCAGCCGGAACGCCGACATCATCCACGGGCCGTACGCCTTCTTCACGAGATGGCCGTGAGCGTCCGTCTTCGCGAACAGCGGCGGCGCGAGGTGGAATTTCAGCTTCCAGTCGCCTTCGAACTGCGCGCTCAGGCGCGCGAGGAATGCGGGGTCGGACTGCAGTCGCGCGACCTCGTATTCGTCCTTGTACGCCATCAGCTTGAACAGGTTGCGCGCGACCGCTTCGGTCAGTTGCTCCTGCACCGTGTCGCCGTCCGCCAGCGCGCGTTCGGCGGCGCGCACCTTGTCGACGAAGGCCGCATAACGCGAGGCGTACGCGGCATCCTGGTACGCGGTGAGGAATTCCACACGCTTCGCGATCAACGCGTCGACCGCCTTCTTCGTGTGCAGCGCGATCACCGTGGCGCCTTGCGCGGGACGTGCGTCGCCGGCCGCGGCCTGCTTCACGCTGGCGAGGTCGTACGCGGCGCGGCGGCCCCAGTCGAATGCCGCACGGTTCTTCTCGACCGACACCGCATTCAACTCGATCGCACGTTCGAGCGACGCGAGCGTGAGCGGCAGCCAGCCTTTCTGCCACGCGTAGCCGAGCACGAACGGGTTCGTGTAGATTGCGTCGCCGAGCAGCGCGACCGCGAAGCGGTTCGCGTCGATGAAGTCGACCGCGGCGCCTGCCGCCGCGCGGATGTCGTTCTCCGCGGACAGCCCCGGGAATGCCCAGTTCGGGTTCTTGATGAACTCGGCGGTCGGCGTCTGCGCGCTGTTGACGACCACGCGCGTCGTGTCGTGCCGCATCCGCGACGTGCACTCGTCGCCGGCCGTGACGATCGCGTCGCAGCCGATCACGAGGTCGGCTTCGCCCATCGCGATCCGCGTCGCATGGATGTCGGTCGGCGCGTGCGAGATCTGCACGTGGCTCATCACGGCACCGCCCTTCTGCGCGAGGCCGGTGACGTCGAGCACGGTCACGCCCTTGTTTTCCAAGTGCGCGGCCATCCCGAGCAGCGCGCCGATCGTGACGACGCCCGTGCCGCCGACGCCCGTCACGAGCACGCCGTACGCACGGTCGATCTCGGGCAGCGTCGGTTCCGGGATCGGCGGCAGCGCGTTGCCGTCGACCGAAACCGCCTTCGGCTTCTTCAACTGGCCGCCCTCGACCGTGACGAAGCTCGGGCAGAAGCCCTTCACGCACGAGAAATCCTTGTTGCAGCTCGACTGGTTGATCTGGCGCTTCGTGCCGAATTCGGTTTCCAGCGGCTCGACCGACAGGCAGTTCGACTGCACCGAGCAGTCGCCGCAGCCTTCGCACACCGCGTCGTTGATCACGACGCGTTTGGCCGGATCCGGATACGTGCCGCGCTTGCGGCGACGGCGCTTCTCGGTCGCGCAGGTCTGGTCGTAGATCAGGATCGTCGTACCCTCGATCTCGCGCAGCTCGCGCTGCACGTCGTCGAGCTGGTCGCGGTGATGGACCGTCACGCCCGGCGCGAGCAGCGCCTTCTGGCTGTCGTACTTCTCCGGCTCGTCGGTCACGATCACGATCTTCTTCGCGCCTTCGGACGCGAGCTGGTGCGTGATCTGCGGCACCGTCAGCACGCCGTCGACCGGCTGGCCGCCCGTCATCGCGACGGCGTCGTTGTAGAGGATCTTGTAGGTGATGTTCGCCTTCGACGAAATCGCCGCGCGCACGGCCAGCAGGCCCGAGTGGAAGTAGGTGCCGTCGCCGAGGTTCGCGAACACGTGCTTCTCGTCCGTGAACGGCGCCTGGCCGATCCACGGCACGCCTTCGCCTCCCATCTGGCTGAAGGTGCTCGTGCTGCGGTCCATCCACACGGTCATGTAGTGGCAGCCGATGCCGGCGATCGCCCGCGAGCCTTCCGGCACGTTGGTCGACGTGTTGTGCGGGCAGCCCGAGCAGAACCACGGCTTGCGCTCGGTCTGCACATGCGGCTTCGCGAGCGCCATTTCCTTCGCGTTGATCACCGCGAGCCGCGCGGCGATGCGCGCGCGCACGTCGGACGGCAGCTCGAACTTCTCGAGGCGCGTCGCGATCGCCTTCGCGATGATCGCCGGCGACAGCTCGTAGTGCGCGGGCAGCAGCCAGTTGCCCATCGGCACCGACCATTCGCCGCCGGCGCCGTCCTTCTCGTCGAACTTGCCGAACACGCGCGGGCGCTGGCCGTCCGGCCAGTTGTACAGCTCTTCCTTGATCGCGTATTCGAGAATCTGGCGCTTTTCCTCGACGACCAGGATTTCGTCGAGGCCGCGCGCGAACGCCTGCGCGCCCTGTGCTTCGAGCGGCCATACGCAGCCGACCTTGTAGAGCCGGATGCCGATCCGCGCGCAGGTGTCGTCGTCGAGGCCGAGATCGGTCAGCGCCTGGCGCACGTCGAGATACGCCTTGCCGCCCGTCATGATCCCGAAGCGCGCGTTCGGCGAATCGATCTCGATCCGGTCGAGCTTGTTCGCGCGCACATAAGCGAGCGCGGCATACCACTTGTAGTCGAGCAGCCGCGCTTCCTGCACGAGCGGCGGGTCGGGCCAGCGGATGTTCAGCCCGCCTTCCGGCAGGATGAAATCGGTCGGCAGCACGATCTCGGTGCGATGCGGGTCGATGTCGACCGACGCCGACGATTCGACGACATCCGTCACGCACTTGAGCGCGACCCACAGGCCCGAGTAGCGGCTCATCGCCCAGCCGTGCAGGCCGAAATCGAGATATTCCTGCACGTTGGACGGGAACAGCACGGGCAGGCCGCACGCCTTGAAGATGTGTTCGGACTGGTGCGCGAGCGTCGACGATTTCGCCGCGTGGTCGTCGCCGGCGAGCACCAGCACGCCGCCGTGCTGCGACGAGCCGGCCGAGTTCGCGTGCTTGAAGACGTCGCCGGTGCGGTCGACGCCGGGGCCCTTGCCGTACCACATGCCGAACACGCCGTCGTGCTTCGCGCCGGGGTACAGGTTCACCTGCTGCGAGCCCCATACGGCGGTGGCGGCGAGATCTTCGTTGAGGCCGGGCTGGAAGACGATCTGGTGGGCCGCCAGATGCTGCTTGGCTTTCCAGAGCGACAGATCGAGGCCGCCGAGCGGCGAGCCGCGGTAGCCGGAGATGAAGCCGGCCGTATTGAGACCGGCGGCGCGGTCGCGTTCCTGCTGGAGCATCGGCAGGCGCACGAGGGCCTGGATGCCGCTCATGTACGCGCGACCGCGCTCGAGTGTGTATTTGTCGTCAAGCGTGACGGACTTCAGCGCGGCTTCTAGCGACGCGCGTTGGTCTGCGTCTAGCGGGGCATTCATTAACTGTCTCCTCCACCCGGTCTGGGATCACCAAAACTTCGGTTGCGTCGGCATCTTTTGGATGCGTCGGCAGTGGCCGGCATGTTCGCCGGTTTTAAGCGATGGTAGCACTGGGGCAAACCCGCCGCCCATCGGTTCGAATGCGCTTGGAAGGCAGGTGGAATGGCGGCGGCGCACCGAAAAAAGGGGCGTGATGATGCGTTACATCATGTAAAAGCATGTAAAGCCGCGTCCATCTGCGAGCAAATGCCGTTAATCTTGTCGGCCTGCCGGAGGTGCCCGGTCGCGTCGGCTCGTTTCGACGCAATCGGGGAGGCGCCGGCAGTTTTACAGGAGGTGCAATGAACACACGTCATATCCAGAGTTTCCTGATCGTGTCCGCCGCGTTTTTCGCGATGACCGGCCCGGTGCGCGCGCAAGGCGCGAGCGCACTGGCGGCAGCCGGCGCGCAGATGCGTCAGATCGTGCCGGCCCAGGACGCCGCCGCGCAGCCGTCGGCCGAGCGCGCCGTCGAGTCGAAGGCGAACGCGCGTTGATCCGGTCGCGCGGCCGGCAGGCCGCGCCGGAATGAGAGAAGGGCGGGAATCCTCGGATTCCCGCCCTTTTTCTTTGCGCCGCCGGATCGTGCGGGCGGCCCGGTTGCCCGAGGCCGCCGCTTGCCGAGTGCGTCAGGCCTTGTCCTGCACGACGCCGCGGCGGATCTGGTCGAGTTCGATCGACTCGAACAGCGCCTTGAAGTTGCCTTCGCCGAAGCCCTGGTTGCCCTTGCGCTGGATGATCTCGAAGAAGATCGGCCCGATCTGGTTCTCGGTGAAGATCTGCAGCAGCAGGTCGTCGCGCGCGCCGTCGATCAGGATCTTGCGCTTCTTCAGTTCGTCCAGCGATTCGCCGTGGTTCGGCACGCGGCGGTCGACCAGCTCGTAATACGTGTCGATCGTGTCGAGCAGTTTCACTTCCTTGCTGCGCAGGCCGTCGACCGCCTGGTAGATGTCGCTCGCGCCGAGCGCGATGTGCTGGATCCCTTCGCCGTGGTACGCGTCCAGGTATTCCTGGATCTGGCCGGCCGTTTCCGAGCCTTCCTCGTTGATCGGGATGCGGATCTTGCCGCACGGCGACGTCATCGCCTTCGACTTCACGCCCGTCACCTTGCCTTCGATGTCGAAGTAACGCACTTCGCGGAAGTTGAACAGGCGCTCGTAGAACTCGGCCCATTCCTGCATGCGGCCGCGGTGCACGTTGTGCGTCAGGTGGTCGATGTACGTCAGGCCGTGGCCGACCGGGTTCGGGTTCGCGCCGGCGATCGGCTCGAAGTCGACGTCATAGATGCTGATGTCGCCGATCGCGCCCGGCTGCGCGCCGTTCTTGCCGCGCCAGCGGTCGACGAAATAGATCAGCGAATCGCCGATGCCCTTGATCGCCGGGATGTTCAGCTCCATCGGGCCCGTCTTGTTGTCGAAGCCCCACGCGCCGAGGTCGAGCGCGCGCTGGTACGCCTTCGCGGCGTCCTGCACGCGGAATGCGATCGCGCAGATCGACGGGCCGTGCAGGCGCGCGAAGCGTTGCGCGAACGAGTCGGGTTCGGCGTTGATGATGAAGTTGATGTCGCCCTGGCGGTACACCGTCACGTCCTTGTGGCGGTGGCGTGCGATCGCGGTGAAACCCATCCGCTCGAACAGTTGTCCGAGCGCTTTCGGGTCCGGCGCCGTGTATTCGATGAATTCGAAGCCGTCGGTGCCGACGGGGTTGTCCCAGTTGGGGATCTGCATGTCGTGTCTCCTGTGCGGGGCGGTCGGCCCGGGGCGACGTCCGCCTGCCTGGCCTGGTTCGATGTCGACGGCCGCACATGCCCGGGCGTGCGCGGCGAATCGATACATGCGACAGAGTGTAGCGGGCGGGCACGAGCGGAAACTTGCGAACTTAATCGCCGCCCCCTACGATGGCGCAATTTCCAGCCTTGAAACAATCATTGGAGGGCAGAAGATGGCGCAAGCCGAACTGGATGCCATCGACCGGCGGATTCTCGCGATTCTTCAGGAGAACGGGCGCCTGTCGAACCAGGAGATCGCCGAGCGCGTGAACCTGTCGCCGAGCCCGTGCCTGCGGCGGATCCGGCGGCTCGAGGAGATCGGCGTGATCACCGGTTATGTCGCGCTGCTGAACCCGCAGAAGCTCGGGCTCGACCTGCTCGCGTACGTGAGCGTGCGGCTCGAGAAGCGCGGCGGCCTGGCGCCGATGCGGGTCGACGAGACGTCGGCACGCGCGGGCGCGACCCATGCGGAGCTGTTCCGCGCGGCCGTGCAGACCTGGCCGGAAGTGGTCGCGTGCCACGCGATGACGGGGGACATGGATTACCTGCTGCGCGTGCAGGTGGAGGACATGGCGCATTTCTCCCGCTTCGTGCAGGAGCACTTGCTGCATCACCCGTCGGTGATCGACGTGAAGACGAGCTTTTCGCTCGAATGCTTCAAGGAGACGACGGCGTTGCCGATTCGCTCGGTGCGCTAGTGTGGAGGAAAGGGCGGGAACCGGGCGCGCCGCTGGCGCACCCGGCCGGCCGATGTCAGGCCGTCAGTGCGGCGGGCATCAGCGATTCGATGAACTTCGTGGTGCGGCGCGCCTGGCGCTTCATCGCGTAGTCGAACACCGCGGCCTGTTCCTGCAGCATCTCGGCGATGATCGTCGAGTGGTCGGCTGGCGGCAGCGACAGGTACGCATCGGCTTCGCCATACGCGTACTCGATCCGCATCCCGGACTTCTTCGCGATGTGCATCATCGTCGCGTTACGCGACAGGCAATGCATGTACAGCATCGTCACGTGCGTATTGCGGCTGCGGATCGCCGCGCGCTCGAACAGCTTCGAGCCGACGCCGCGGCCGCGTGCGCTTTCGAGCACCGACACGCCGAATTCGGCCGTGCGCTTGTCGCCCTCGGCCGGCAGGTAGGCCAGGTGGCCGACGCCGATCAGTTCGAGGTCGTGGTCGAACACGCCGAACACGGTGTCGCGACCGAAGTCGATCGTGCGGACATAGTTCTCGATCACGTGGTCGGGCACCATCTGGCCGAAGCGCAGCAGGCGGTCCTCTTCGCCGAGCGAGAGAAAATGGGTGAGCATCTGCTCACGGTCTTTGGAAGCCAGTTCCCTGACGAGAACCGGCGCACTGCCGACCGTGCCGGCGACTGCGGCGGGGCCGTTGAATTGCGTGTTCATCGTGGGTTCCTCAGTGTGTGGCTGCACAAGCGGGTTGTGCAATGCAACAACATTTTACCCGACAGGGGTTGGGGAAAACCCGTATTTGACGTTGTTTGTGCCGAGGAGAAATTCTAAACCCGCTTAGTTCATTTGCTATCTATTTGATTTTTAACGGATTTAAAATTCATCATATGAAACGCGCGACGGGCGATCGCAGTGTACCCGTCACGCAACGCATGCTGCTGCGCGGCAATCAGGCCGCCGTCGACAGCCCGCGTTCGATCAGGTCGATCACCTGCTCCGCGAAGTCGCGATAGCCGAGGCGGCCGCCCGGCTTCAGCCACGTGAACGTCCAGTTGATCATTCCGAACACCATCATCGTCACCGATGTCTGGTTTTCCTTCGAGATGCGGTCCGGGTACGCGCGGGCGAGCTGCCGCGTGAATGCCGCGACGATGTCGCGCTGGCGGTCGAGCACGATTTCGCGCTGCGCGTCCTCGAGATACTTCACGTCGTTGAGCAGCGCGACGTGCCGGCTGTGCGACGTCTCGTATTCGGCGAGGAACGCGCGCACGAGCTCGGCGAACGCGTCGCGTTCGCTCAGGCCGCGCCGCTGGCTCGCGCCTTCGACCTCGGCGATGATCAACATCAGCCGTTTGGTATAGCGGTCGAGCAGGTCGAACAGGATCGCTTCCTTGCTCTCGTAATAGTGATAGAGGCGTGCCTTCGACGTGCCGCTCGCGGTCGCGAGATCGGACATCGACGTGCTCGGATAGCTCGTCTGCGCGAATTTCTCGGCGGCCAGATCGAGGATCTGTTCGCGCTGGGATTCGTGGTCGGGCGCTCGGGTACGGGCCATGGTCAAATGGGGAAGATTAGCGGTGCGCGAAAGCCGCGCGGGCCGCGCGCACCTGCGTGGAAGAGAGGGCTTCGGGCGCGTCGTCCTGCAACTCGAGCCGGCCGGCTGCCGCCAGTGCGCGGCAGCGCCACCAGGCGATCGAATCGCTGACGAACAGCCCGCCGCGGTCGGCGGCGGCCATGATGCTGCCGACGAGGCGCCGCGCGGGCAGCCAGTCGGTTTCGGCGTGCGAGACGATCAGCGCGTCGAGATCGGCATAGTAGCCGCTCTTGATCGTGTTGCTGACCCAGTAGCGCAGTTCGGCGTTCAGGTGTTTCGCCTCCTGCCATTCGAGTGCGAGGCGGCCGATGCGCAGCACCGAGACCGGCGCGGCCGCCGGGCGTTTGCGCGCCAGTTCCGCGGGCGAGAACATCCCGGTCGAGCATGCCTGGTCGGTGCGCGACAGCGCCCTGCGCTGTGCCGGGTCGAAATCGGCGGCCGACAGCCGTACCTCGTTCAGGCGCTGCGGCACGTTGCGCAGGTGGTAGGCGACGCGGCGCAGCAGCAGCTTGTCGCCGACGCTCGGCGCGTGCCATACGACCACCTGGCCCGCGTCCATCGCGAGTTGGTCGAGACGCGCGAATTCGCCCTCGATTTCCGCGTTCCAGTCGGGGATCTGGTCGCCGAGCACGTCGTGCCAGAAGGCGGCGCGCGTGTCGGGCGTCTCGTCGGCGCCCTTGAGCGGTCCGACGCCGAGATCGTCGAGCAAACCGACGACGTGCTCGTCGCGCCCGGCTTGCGCGAGTGCCTCGCGCAGCGACGCGGCGGCGGTGCCGCCCTGAATCACATGAATGGTACTCATCGGCCTGTCGTCAACAAAAGAAAACCGCCGGCCGGGCGGACGTCGCGATGTCCAGCCGGCCGGCGGCCCCTAGTGTAAGCGAGATGTGTGACGGCGAGAAACCGCCCGGAGCCGCGGCGCAATGCCGCTCAACGCTCGTCGTAGCTCACGACGACCTTGTCGCTGATCGGGTGGCACTGGCACGTGAGCACGAAACCGTCCTTCACTTCGTGCTCTTCGAGCGTGTAGTTCTTCTCCATGCGCACCTCGCCTTCGATCACCTTCGCGCGGCACGTGCAGCACACGCCGCCCTTGCACGCGTACGGCAGCGCGAGGCCCGCGCGCAGGCCGACATCGAGCAGGCTCACGCCTTCGTATGGCAGGCGCAGCTTGCGCTTCTTGCCGTCGAGCACGATTTCGAGGTCGGCGGCCGGCGTCTGCTCGGTGATTTCGACGGCCGGCGCGCCGGCTTGCGGCAGCGGCGTGCCGAAGCGCTCGACATGCATCTTCGCCTGCGGCACGCCGGCCGCCTTCAGCGCGGCTTCCGCCGCGTCCATCATCGGCGCCGGGCCGCAGATGAACGCTTCGTCGATCGCGTCGGCGGGCGTCAGCGTGCGGAGGAATTCCGCGCATTTCGCCTGGTCGAGCACGCCGTTGAACAGCTCCACGTCCTGCAGGTCGTCCGACAGCACGTGATAGAGGACGAAGCGGTTCATGTAGCGGTTCTTCAGGTCCTCGAGCTCCTCCGCGAACATGATCGCGTCGACGCTGCGGTTCCCGTAGATCAGCGTGAAGGTGCTGCGCGGCTCGAGTTCGAGCGTCGTCTTCACGATCGCGAGCACCGGCGTGATCCCCGAGCCGCCGGAAAACGCGACGTACTGCTTGCCGTGGTCGGCGTTCAGGTGCGTGAAGAAGCGGCCGTCCGGCGTCATCACGTCGATCGTGTGGCCGGGTTTCAGCGTGTCGAACGCGAAGTTCGAGAAGCGGCCGCCGCGCACGCGCTTGATGCCGATGCGCAGTTCGCCGTCGCGGTCGTAATCCGTCGTGCCGACGCAGATCGAATACGAGCGGCGCGTTTCCTCGCCGTCGATGTGGGTCTTCAGCGTGACGAACTGGCCCTGCGTGAAGCGGTACGCGTCGCGCAGCTCGGGCGGCACGTCGAACGAGACGGTGACGGCGTCGGCGGTCTCGGGCCGCACGTCGCGGATACGCAGCGGATGAAATTGCGGGGTCGCCATATTCAGTAGGGTTTGAAGTAGTCGAAGGGTTCGCGGCAGTCGACGCAGCGATACAGCGCCTTGCAGGCCGTGGACGCGAATTGCGCGAGACGCTCGGTGCGGGCGGAGCCGCAGCGCGGGCAGGCGGGCGCCGCGACCGGCCGCGGCACGAAGCGCACGACGTTTTCCCGTGGCGCGGCGCTGCCGCACTGGCCGACCGGCGGCGCGATGCCGTACGCGCGCAGCTTGTCGCGCGCCTCCTGCGTGATCCAGTCGGTCGTCCACGCGGGCGCGAGTACCGTCTCGATCCGGTGCGGCGGCAGGTCGGCGGCCTGCAGCGCGGCGGCGATGTCCTCGGCGATCTGCGACATGGCCGGGCAGCCCGAGTAGGTCGGCGTGATCACGACCTCGAGCTGGCCGTCGTCCGCGCGGCGGACGTCGCGCAGGATGCCGAGTTCGCGGATCGACACGACCGGAATCTCGGGATCGGGCACGGCTTCCAGCACGTCCCACGCGCGGGCGAGCAGCGGATCGTCGTGGCGCGCGGCGGGTGTGGCGTGGGAGGGGGCAGCGGTCTGGACGGACATCGTCGGGCTCCGTGGCGTTGGCCGGTTACCAGGTTGCGCCGGGATGCTGGCGCGCGAGGCTCTGCATTTCGGCGAGCAGGTAGCCCATGTGCTCCGAGTGCTCGCCCTGCTTGCCGGTCGTCACGTGTTTCACGGGCGCCGGCAGCGCGAGCGTCGCCTCGGCGAGCGCATCGTCCACGTCCGCGCGCCACGCGGCTTCGAGCGCGGCCGGCGCCGGGCCGATGCCCGAAGCGGCGATCGCGTTGTCGATCGCATCGGCCGCGAAGCATTCGCGCGTGTACGGCATCAGGTAGTCGAGCGCATCCTGCGCGCGGCGATGCGATGCGTCGGTGCCGTCGCCGAGGCGCACGAGCCACTCGCGGGCGTGCTGCACGTGATAGCGGGTTTCCTTCACCGATTTCGCGGCGATCGCGGCGAGCTGCGTGTCGGTCGACGTTTCCAGTGCGCTCCATACGTGCAGCATCAATGCCGCGTACAGGAAGTTGCGCACGATCGTCACCGCATAGTCCTTGTCGGCGTGCGCGGTGCCGGAGACCGGGCCGTAGTGCGGCAGCTCGGCGAGCGTGAAGTTCGCGAATTCGCGCTCGGTACGGAAGTACGCGTAGTCGTCCTCGGTCTTCGTCGTGCCGTTGAGCTGACGCTCGAGCTCGGCCGCGTGCGTATACAGCATGCGCGCCTGGCCGATGAGGTCGAGGCTCATGTTGGTGAGCGCGATGTCTTCCTCGAGGATCGGGCCGTGGCCGCACCATTCGGCGTTGCGCTGACCGAGGATCAGCGCGTTGTCCGCGAGGCGCAGCACGTAGGAGAGGTGTTCGGGCGTGATCGTCATGGCGCGGGCGTTACATGTGGTTGACTTCGTCGGGCAGCGTGTAGAACGTCGGGTGACGGTAGATCTTGTCGCCCGCCGGTTCGAACAGCTCGGCCTTCTCGTTCGGGTCCGACGCGGTGATCGCCGACGACGGCACCACCCAGATGCTCACGCCTTCCTGGCGCCGCGTGTAGACGTCGCGCGCCATGCGCAGCGCCATCGTCGCGTCGGCGGCGTGCAGACTGCCGCAATGCTTGTGGTCGAGGCCCTGCTTGCTGCGCACGAACACTTCCCAGATCGGCCATTCCTTGTTCATCACTTTCTCCTGATTCCTGAATTCGGGTGTTGCCGCTCAGGCGGCGTGCTGTTCGGCGCGGGCGCGGCGCTTCGCCTCGTGCGCGAGCGCGGCTTCGCGTACCCATGCGCCGTCCTCGTGCGCTTTCACGCGGGTCGCGAGGCGTTCCTTGTTGCAAGGGCCGTCGCCGTTGACCACGCGCCAGAATTCGTCCCAGTCGATCGTGCCGTAGTCGTGGTGGCCGCGCGCTTCGTTCCATTTCAGGTCGGGGTCGGGCAGCGTCACGCCGAGCACCTTCGCCTGGTCGACCGTCGCGTCGACGAATTTCTGCCGCAGGTCGTCGTTCGAGATCCGCTTGATGCCCCATTTCGCGGACTGGCTGCTATGGACCGAGTCGGCGTCGCTCGGGCCGAACATCATCAGCACCGGCCACCACCAGCGGTCCACGGCCTGCTGGACCATCGCGCGCTGGGCGTCGCTGCCCTTCATCATCGACAGCAGTGCGTCGAAACCCTGACGCTGGTGGAACGACTCTTCCTTGCACACGCGGATCATCGCGCGAGCGTAGGGGCCATACGTGCAGCGGCACAGCGGGATCTGGTTCATGATCGCGGCGCCGTCGACCAGCCAGCCGATCACGCCGACGTCGGCCCAGGTCGGCGTCGGGTAGTTGAAGATGCTCGAATATTTCGCCTTGCCGGCGTGCAGTGCGTCGATCAGCGAATCGCGCGACACGCCGAGCGTTTCGGCCGCGCTATAAAGATAGAGGCCGTGGCCGGCTTCGTCCTGGACCTTCGCGAGCAGGATCGCCTTGCGCTTCAGGCTCGGCGCGCGCGAGATCCAGTTGCCTTCCGGCAGCATGCCGACGACTTCCGAATGCGCGTGCTGCGAGATCTGGCGTACCAGCGTCTTGCGGTATGCGTCGGGCATCCAGTCCTGCGGTTCGATCTTGCCGTCGGCTGCCATCACCGCGTCGAACCGCGCCTGCTCGGGCGACTCGGCTGCGGCGTCGAGCGGTGCGACGTTGCCGGGGATGTCGAGGGATTGCGTGTACATGGCGAGACTCTCGTCCGGTTGAATGTGTGCGAAGTATAAACCAACCGACCGGTCGGTTAATAAATTTCTTGCGGATTTGCGGCGAGACTCGGGTAAACGAGGGACGTCGGGGCGCGATCGGGCGACGCAGCGCGTTCCCGCACGCGAGCCTCGCGCCTTCTGCGGCACAATGCCCGCTTTCCGATGAGGATTTTGCCGATGTCATTCCGAAGCAGTTTCGCCGCGGCCATGCTGGGTGCGGCCGTTCTCGTGTCGCCGCTTGCTGCGTTCGCCGCGCCGGCCGGATGGGTTGCCGCGTGGGCCACCGCGCTGCAGCCGATTCCCGACCTTGCTGCGCCGCCGCCGCTCTACCGCGCGCCCGACGTGGCCGGGCGCGCCGTGCGCCAGATCGTGTACCCGACGGTGTCGGGGCGCGCCGCGCGGATTCGCGTCAGCAATGCGTACGGCCGTGCGCCGCTGGTCATCGAGGCCGCGAGCCTCGCGCGCGCCGGCGAGGGGGCGGCGCTCGCCGGCGGCGCGGTCGCGTCGGTCCGGTTCGGCGGCAAGCCGTCCGTGACGCTCGCGCCCGGCCAGGAGATCGAAAGCGATCCGGTGGCCATCGACGTGGCGTTCGCGCAGCCGTATGCGATCAGTCTCCAGATGGGGCCAAACCAGCGGATGACGGTCTGGCACCGCGTGTCGAACCAGTTCAACTATGTGTCTGCGCCGGGCGATCACGTGAACGATCCCGGCGTCGCCGCGTTCCGTACCCGTTTTACTCAATATGCCTGGGTGACCGAGCTGGCAGTCGAAACAGGTCCCGCGCGCGCGAGTATCGCCGCGATCGGCGACTCGATCACCGACGGGCTGCGCTCCAGCGTGAACCGGAACCGCCGCTGGCCTGACGCACTCGCGCGCCGGCTGACGGCGTCGGGGGCCGATTCGATCAGTGTCGTGAATCTGGGCATCAGCGGGAACCGGCTGCTCAGCGATTCCGCGTGCTACGGCACGTCGCTGGCGTCGCGGTTCGAGCGCGATGCGCTGTCGCGTGCGGGTGTGAAGGCGGCGGTCGTGCTGATCGGCATCAACGACATCAACTTCGCGGCGATGCCGCCGCGCGCGGGGCTCGATTGCGACCACCCGCATACGCAGGTGACGGCCGCGTCGCTGATCGACGGCTACCGCCGGCTGATCGAGGCGGCGCACCGCCAGGGCGTGAAGGTTTACGGCGCGACGCTCACGCCGGCGGCGTTGCCGGCCGGGCGTGAAGCGATCCGGCTCGAGGTGAACCGGTGGATCCGGAGCGGCGGCGGGTTCGACGGCGTGGTCGATTTCGATGCGGTGCTGCGCGATCCGGCGCGCCCGAGCGTGCTGCAGCGCCGATATGACAGCGGCGACGGTATTCATCCGAGCGACGCGGGCTACACGGCGATGGCCGACGCGGTGCCGATCGAGCAGCTGCAGGCTGCGGCCGGCGGCAAGTGATGAGGCTCTATATATAGAGAGAAGTGTGGTCGGCGACGGTGCGGGCGTCGTTGTCGCGTCGCCCGTCGAACCCCCAGCCCCCGTGCGCGGCAGCGCACGGGGGCTTTTTCAAACTTTTTTCACAAAGGGCTTGCGTGGGCGGCGCGAGGTGCATAGAATCACGCCTCTTTCGCGCTCACGGAAACGCGGCGCGGGAGGAAGGGAAGCAGTGCGGTTGAGGCTTGGCGGGAACGGCCTCGGCGGTACGGAAGTTGAGCCCCGCGGTCGCAACGACGTAGTGCAAAAAGTTGTTGACGAGCTGCGAAACACGGTTCATAATCTCGCTTCTCTGCTGCTGAAAACGCAGCGCTGCCGGGAAACACGATGTTCCTCGCAGATTGCTCTTTAAAAATTAACAGCCGATAAGTGTGGGCGCTTGATGGCAGCGAGCTGATCCTCGGATCAGATAGCGAAAGTATCAAGAGTCTCACACTAAAGTAAGTCAGGTTTATG